>NZ_DBNGPQ010000127.1:0-11056 GCF_057122925.1 Umezawaea sp.
GCGCCGGGCTCGTCGGCGGTCTTGCCGGGGATCGGGAAGAACCCGAGCTTGCCCTCCAGCGCCGGGTTGGCCTTGGTGATCAGGCCCGCCGCGCCGGGCACCGCGATCAGCTGCGCGACGTCACCCCTCGCGAAGACGTCGGTCTGCTGCGGCTTGGCCTCGTCGGAGTCCTTCGGTCCCTGGCCGAGCGCCTGGAGGGACCTGTAGAAGTCCACGGCCGCCGCGCCTGCGGGCGTGCCGAGGCCGCCCTTCCACCGGTCACCGTCCTTGACGGCGAGGTCGCCGCCCTCGTCCCAGAGGAACCCGGAGAGCACGTACCAGTTCTGGCCGGGCAGGTAGATGCCCTGGGTCGTGCCCTGGTTGAGCTTCGCCGTGGTGTCGAGCCACTCGGCGCGGGTCTTCGGCGGCGCGGTGATCCCGGCCGCGGCGAACAGGTCCTTGTTGTAGATGACCACGCGGTTCGCGGCGTAGTAGGGGATGCCGTACTGCTTGCCGTCCACCGCGCCGGGATCGCGCAGGCCGGGGATCCAGTCCCCGCCGCCCAGCTCGTCGACCTTGTCGGTCAGGTCGACCACGCCGCCGCTGGCCGCGTACTGCGCGACCTGGGTGTTGCCGACCTCGATCACGTCGGGGGCGTCGTTGCTCGCCAGCGCGCTGACGACCTTCTGGCCGATGCCGCCCCACTCCTGGATCTGGACGTTCAGCTTGATGCCCGAGTTCTCGGCCTCGAAGTCGCTGGTGAAGCGCTGGAGGAAGTCTGGGGTGACGCTGTCCTTCATGAGCCAGACGTCCAGCGTCACGGGGCCGTCCGAGGAGGCCGTGGGCGTGGACGAACCGCAGGCGGCGGTGGCGAACGCCAGCGCGAGAGCGGCGGCGATCAGGCGGGGGCTCTTCATCAGTCACCTCGTGGCGCGATGTTGACCATTGGTAAGACCAAATCTGCTGCCACAGAAGGTGGCATAGACCAATCTCTCGGTCAAGCATCGAGAGCAACATGATGTTTCCGCAGACCAGCAACCGTTCAGATGATCTACCGAACGGCGGTTGACACTTCGGCCGGACAAAGAAAAACGGCCAACTGGTCAGTTTTAACCTGACCAGTTGGCCGCTTCGGGCTGTGTCGCGTCAGTCCAGTGAGGCGACGAACCGGGAGACCGCGTCCGGGGTGAGCTTCTGCGCGAGCCGACCACCGGGTGCGAGCGAGGCGAGCTGGTAGAGCGGCCGGTCGGCCGCCGCCATGCCCTGCGCCTCGGCCCGCAGCTGGGCGACGAGCAGCTGGGAGAACACCAGCCCGTTCGGGTCGCCCCGGCCCGCCAGCACGTCCGCCAGCCTGCGCAGCGGGAACACGCCCTGCTCCCGTCCGCCGGTGCCCGCGTAGATCGCCAGCGCCAGGTTGATCGCCTTGCCGCCGCCGCGCACGAACAGCCCCACCGTGCGGGTGCCGCGGACGTCCGTGACGAGCAGGTCCAGCTCGGCGGCCGTCCGCAGGTCGACCGACCGCGTGCCGAACGCCCGCACCGACAGCACCTGGCCCTGGAGCCAGACCCGGCGGCGGGCTTCGCTCCACGCCAGCATCAGCAGCGGCAGGGCGACGATCGCCAGGGCGATCAGACCGGGCCCGCGGCCCGCGATCAGGCCCAGGACACCACCGATGAACCCCGCCACCATGACCGCGCCGATGGCGACCATGCGCGCCCGCTTGCGGACCGTCGCCGGGTCGAGGAGGTCCAGCGGGATCCGCTCGGCGTCGTCGGTCACCGGCCCAGCGCTTCCCGCACGGAGATCACCACGTCGGCCAGCGGCAC
The DNA here is from genome assembly GCF_057122925.1 of Umezawaea sp. Classification (NCBI taxonomy): domain Bacteria; kingdom Bacillati; phylum Actinomycetota; class Actinomycetes; order Pseudonocardiales; family Pseudonocardiaceae; genus Umezawaea; species Umezawaea sp. Next base: position 1,806 of record NZ_DBNGPQ010000127.1, read on the forward strand.
CGCGCGCTGGTCACCGGTGGCGAGTTCCTTGAGCTGCACGACACCCGCCTCGATGTCCCGCTCGCCGAGCACGAGGGCGAACCGGGCGCCGGACTTGTCCGCCGCCTTCATCGCGCCCTTCATGCCCCGGCCGCCGTAGGCGAGGTCGAACCGCACCCCCGCCGCGCGCAGCTCGCCGGACAGCCCGACCAGCCGCGACTTGGCGGCCTCGCCGAGCGGCACGCCGTAGACGTCGCAGCGGGTCAGGTCGCCGGGCGTGATGCCCTCGGCCTGGCACGCCAGCAGCGTCCGGTCGACGCCGAGCCCGAAGCCCACGCCGGACAGCGGCTGCCCGCCGAGCTGTTCCATCAGCCCGTCGTAGCGACCGCCGCCACCGATGCCGGACTGCGAGCCCAGGCCGTCGTGCACGAACTCGAACGTGGTCTTCGTGTAGTAGTCGAGGCCGCGCACCATCCGCGGGTTCTCGGTGAACTTCACGCCCAGGTCGTTCAGGTAACCCTTGACCGCCTCGTAGTGCTCGCGCGTCTCCGCGGCGAGGTGGTCGAGCATCAGCGGCGCGTCGTCCATCAGCGCGCGCACCTCGGGGCGCTTGTCGTCCAGCACCCGCAACGGGTTCAGCCGCGCGCGCTCGCGGGTCGCCTCGTCCAGCGGCAGCGTGGCCAGGAACTCCTGGAGCTTCTCCCGGTACCGGGGGCGGTCCGTGCCGTCACCGAGCGAGGTGATGTCCAGGCGGTAGCCGGTGAGCCCGAGCGAGCGGAACCCGGCGTCGGCGATGGCGATCACCTCGGCGTCCAGCGCCGGGTCGTCGACGCCGATCGCCTCGACGCCGACCTGCTGGAGCTGCCGGTAACGACCGGCCTGCGGGCGCTCGTAGCGGAAGAACGGCCCGGCGTACTGGAGCTTCGCGGGCAGCTGGCCGCGGTCGAGACCGTGTTCGATCACGGCCCGCATGACCCCGGCCGTGCCCTCGGGGCGCAGCGTCACGGACCGGTCGCCGCGGTCGGCGAAGGAGTACATCTCCTTGCTCACGACGTCCGTGGACTCGCCGACGCCGCGGGCGAACAGCGCCGTCTCCTCGAAGACCGGCAGCTCGACGTAGCCGTAGCCCGCCAGGCGCGCGGGCTCGGTCAGCGCCTCGCGGACCGCCAGGAACGAGGCGGACGTCGGCGGGAAGTAGTCGGGGACACCCTTGGGTGCCGAAAAAGCAGTCACGTCACAGTCCTCGGTGCGGTGCGGCCGGCGCGGAGTCGCCCAGTTGCGTCAGGTACGGGTTGCTCACGCGCTCGCGGCCGATGGTGGTCGTCGGTCCGTGGCCGGGCAGGACCACCGTGTCGTCCGCCAACGTCAACACCTTGCGGCGCAACGACGTCAGCATGCTCCGGTGGTCCCCGCCCGGCAGGTCGGTGCGACCGATCGAGCCCGCGAAGAGGGTGTCGCCGGACAGCACCAGCCGTCCGCCCTCCTCGGTGCCCGCTCGGAACATCACCGACCCGCTCGTATGGCCCGGCGAGTGGTCGACGGTCATCCGCAGCCCGGCGAGGTCCAGTTCGGCGCCGTCGGAGAGTTCGCGCACCTGCTTCGGCTCGCGCATCTCCAGCTTCCCGCCGAAGAACGCGGCCGTCTCGGCGCTGATGCCCTTCAGCGGGTCCGACAGCATCTCCTGGTCGTCCGGGTGGATCCAGGCGGGGATGTCGTGGCCGTCGCACACCGGGGCGACGGAGAACGAGTGGTCGAAGTGACCGTGGGTCAGCAGCACGGCGACCGGCGACAGCCGGTGCTCACGCAGCGCCTTCTCCAGCGGCTCGACGGCGTCCTGGCCGGGGTCGACGACGACGCACGCCTCGCCCTCGCCGGTGGCCAGCAGGTAGCAGTTGGCCTGCAGGGCGCCGGTCGGGAACCCGATCACCAGCACGGCGGCACCTCTCGACGGCAACGGATTGGCAACGGAACGCGGTGTAACCGCTGCACCAGCCTAGCCGGCACACACCAGCCATATACGTGCCCCCTAGACTGCCCAAGTTGTCGGCTTTGCCGACGTGCTGTATCCACCCACGAAGCACGAGATCCCTGGGGAGGGAGCAGGTGCCGAACAACGAGCAGCGCCGCGAACAAGCAAAGCGGAAGCTGGAGCGTCAGCTCGTCAACCGACAGCAACGAGCGAAGCGCCGCAGGCTTACCGCGCTGGTAGCGACGACCTTGACCGTGATCGTGGTCGCGGGCGGCGTCTACTTCCTCGCGACGCACGACTGGAGCGACGGCGACGCCGAGGCCTCCCCCGGCGAGAGCAGCTCGGCGCCGAAGCCCGTCGAGATCCCCACGGAGATCAAGGCCCTGCCGAAGCGCCCCACCCCGCTGGCCGACCCGGTCGCCTGCGAGTACCGCCCGTCCAAGGAGCCCGGTGCCAAGGAGGGCATCAAGGCCCCCGAGGCAGGCGGCATCGCCTCCACCGGCACGCAGACCGTGACGATCAAGGCCAACATCGGCGAGCTGAAGCTGACGCTGGACAAGTCGCTGGCCCCCTGCACGGTGAACAGCTTCGTCAACCTGGTCGCCCAGAAGTACTACGACGGCTCCGGCTGCCACCGCATCGGCACCGAGGGCCTCCAGATGCTCCAGTGCGGCGACCCGACCGGCACCGGTTCGGGCGGCCCCGGCTACGCGTTCGACAACGAGGTGTGGCCCGAGCTGACCTACGGCCGTTCGTACCTGGCCATGGCGAACGCGGGCGCGGACCCGGAGACGCAGAAGGGGACCAACGGCAGCCAGTTCTTCATCGTCTACGGCGATGCGCAGCTGTCCCCCGACTACACCGTGTTCGGCAGCATCGACGAGGCGGGCCTGAAGCTGATCGACGAGGTCGCGAGGGCGGGCCACGACGGAGCCTTCGACCCGTCGCCCGGCGGCGGCAAGCCGAACAAGGAAGTCAAGTTCGAGACGGTCACCGTCGGCTAGACAGCACCGCTCACGCACAAGGGCCCCGGCACACCGTGCCGGGGCCCTTCGCGTCTTCCCCTGGGTACTCCTCGGGACCCGTGGCCATCCTGTCGAACCGCGCTATCGCGCCGCTGACGCCCGGTCGATCTCCGCCATGTGCGTCTCGGCCCACTCCCGCAGCGCGGCGAGCGGCACCTCCAGCGACAGCCCCAGCTCGGTCAGCCGGTAGTGGACCCGCACCGGCACGGCCGGCTCCACCCGCCGCGCGACCAGCCCGTCGGCCACCAGGCTCTGGAGCGTCACGGACAGCATCTTCTGCGAGATCCCCGGTATGCGCCGCCGCAGGTCGGCGAACCGCACCTCGTCCGGCGCGGCCTCGGCCAGCACCTTGACCGCCATCGACGTCCACTTGGACCCGATCCGGTCCAGCAGCCGCCGCGTGGGGCACGCGGGGCTGAACAGGTCTCCACGGGTCACCTGGACCTCACCACCTGACGCGGAAGTGCCGTCTTGGCACGGCCAACGGGATTACCTAGCTTCACCAGGTAACCAATGGTAACCGCGAAGGAGCCGGGATGACCGACATCAGCGTGACCGAGGTGGCCGCGAACGGCATCGAGATCACCGTGGCCACGGCGGGGGCGGGACCGGCGATCCTGCTGCTGCACGGCTTCCCGCACACCTGGCGAGTCTGGGAGGACGTCATCCCGGCGTTGGCCGACGGCCGACGCGTGATCGCCCCGGACCTCCGGGGGTTGGGCGGCACCACCAGGGCGACGAACGGCTACGACGCGGACACCCTGGCCCAGGACGCGGCTGCCCTGCTGGACGCGCTCGGCGAGAAGACCGCGACCGTCGTGGGCATCGACGCGGGCGCACCACCGGCGTTCCTCCTGGCGGTGCGGCACCCGGAGCGGGTCGACCGCCTGGTGCTCATGGAGTCGCTGCTGGGCGGCCTGCCGGGCGCGGAAGCCTTCACCCCACCGTGGTGGTTCGGCTTCCACCAGGTCCCCGGCCTGGCCGAACAGGTGCTGACCGGCCACGAAGCCGAGTACCTCGGGTTCTTCCTCACCGCGGGCACCCAGGGCCGAGGCGTGCCACCGGACATCGAGGCGGCGTTCGTCGACGCCTACACCGGCCGTGAGTCCCTGCGCTGCGCCTTCGAGCACTACCGCGCCATGCCCACGACCGCCGAGCAGATCCGCGACGCCGTGGAGCACGGCAGGCTCACCACACCGACGCTGACGATCGGCGCCCACCCGGTCGGGGCGGCGCTGGAACGGCAGCTGCGCCCGGTCGCCGACGACCTGACCGGCCACGTGATCGCCGACTGCGGGCACATCATCCCGCTGGACCGACCGGACGCGCTGCTGCCGCTGCTCGCGGACTTCCTCAGCTGGCCGACGTCACCCGGTACACGTCGTACACGCCCTCGACGCTGCGCACAGCCTTGAGCACGTGCCCGAGGTGCTTCGGATCGCCCATCTCGAAGGAGAACCGGCTGACCGCCACCCGGTCCCGCGACGTGGTCACCGAGGCCGACAGGATGTTGACCTTCTCGTCGGCCAGCACCTTCGTCACGTCCGACAGCAACCGGTGCCGGTCGAGCGCCTCCACCTGGATCGCCACCAGGAACACCGACGACGCCGACGGCGCCCACTCGACGTCCAGCAACCGCTCCGGCGAGGCCAGCAGCTCGTCGGCGTTCGTGCAGTCGGTCCGGTGGACCGAGACGCCGCCGCCGCGGGTCACGAACCCGAGGATGTCGTCCCCCGGCACCGGCGTGCAGCACCGGGCCAGCTTCACCCAGACGTCGGTGGCGTCCTTGACGACGACACCGGCGTCACCGGTGACCCGCCGCCGGGTGACGGTGGACGGCGTGGACCGCTCCGCCAGCTCCTCCTCGGCGTGGTCGACCCCGCCGAGCTGGGCCACCAGCCGCTGGACGACGTGCCGCCCGGACGTGTGCCCCTCGCCGACCGCGGCGTACAGGGCGCTCACGTCGGGGTAGTGCAGCTCCTTGGCCAGCGCGCCCATCGAGTCGGCCGACACCAGCCGCTGAAGGGGCAGCCCGACGCGTCGGACCTCCTTCGCGATGGCGTCCTTGCCGACCTCGATGGCCTCTTCCTTGCGCTCCTTCGCGAACCACTGCTTGATCTTCGCCTTGGCGCGGGGGGAGGCGACGAACGACAGCCAGTCGCGGGACGGGCCCGCTCCTTCGGCCTTCGAGGTGAAGATCTCGACGACCTCACCGTTCTCCAGCTTCCGCTCCAGCGCGACCAGCCGCCCGTTCACGCGGGCGCCGATGCACCGGTGGCCCACCTCGGTGTGCACCGAGTAGGCGAAGTCCACGGGCGTGGACCCGGCCGGGAGCGTCTCCACGTCGCCCTTGGGCGTGAACACGAAGATCTCCCGCGCGGCCAGGTCGAAGCGCAGCGACTCCAGGAACTCGCCGGGGTCGGCGGCCTCCCGCTGCCAGTCGAGGAGCTGGCGCATCCACGCCATCTCGTCGACCTCGACGCCCTTGCCGTTGTGCGTCCCGCGCGTCTCCTTGTACCGCCAGTGCGCCGCGATGCCGTACTCGGCGGTGCGGTGCATGTCGTACGTGCGGATCTGCACTTCCAGCGGCTTGCCGTCCGGGCCGATCACGGTCGTGTGCAGCGACTGGTAGACGCCGAACCTCGGCTGGGCGATGTAGTCCTTGAACCGGCCGGGCATCGGCTGCCACAGCGCGTGCACCACGCCCATGGCGGCGTAGCAGTCGCGCACCTCGTCCACCTGGATGCGCACGCCCACCAGGTCGTGGATGTCGTCGAAGTCGCGACCCCGGACGATCATCTTCTGGTGGATCGAGTAGTAGTGCTTCGGCCGACCCTCGACCTTCGCGGTGATCCGCGAGCCTTCGAGCTGACCCGTCAGCTCGGTGATGACCCCGCCGAGGTACGTGTCGCGCGACGGCGCCCGGTTGGCCACCAGCCGCACGATCTCGTCGTACTTCTTCGGCTGGAGGATCGCGAACGCGAGGTCCTCCAGCTCCCACTTCACGGTCGCCATGCCGAGGCGGTGCGCGAGCGGGGCGAGGACCTCCAGGGTCTCCCGCGCCTTGCGCGCCTGCTTCTCCGGCGGCAGGAACCGCATCGTGCGCATGTTGTGCAGCCGGTCGGCCAGCTTGATGACCAGCACGCGGGGGTCCTTGGCCATGGCGATGACCATCTTGCGGATGGTCTCGGCCTCGGCCGCCGCGCCCAGCTTCACCTTGTCGAGCTTCGTGACGCCGTCGACGAGCCGGGCCACCTCGTCGCCGAAGTCCTCGCGGAGGGCTTCGAGCGAGTAGTCGGTGTCCTCGACCGTGTCGTGCAGGAGGGCGGCCACCAGCGTGGTGGTGTCCATGCCCAGCTCGCCCAGGATCGTCGCCACGGCGAGCGGGTGGGTGATGTACGGGTCGCCGGACTTGCGGCGCTGGGGCCGGTGCTTCTCCTCCGCCACGTCGTACGCGCTCTGGAGGAGGGCCAGGTCGGCCTTCGGGTGCAGGTCGCGGTGGACGGCGGCGAGGGGTTCCAGCACCTGCTTCACGGGCGCCGCCCGCTGAGCGGTGATGCGCCGCGCGAGTCGCGCGCGCACGCGCCTGGTGGCTGACGGCGGCCGTGCGGGCACGGGCTGCGTCGTCGCCGCGGGTTCGGTGTCCTGGCTCAACCACGCTCCTCAGGGGCTAGGACCCGAGGATAGCCCCGCGCGCCGGGAAAATCGGCGCGCGGGGCGACGAGCGGGGTACTTCACACGGCGAGCAGCGCGCTGACGTTCCGCCCGGCTAGTCGGGAACGACCGTCCAGGGCCGTGATCTCCAGGACCACGGAGATGCCCGTCACGATCGCCCCCGCGCGCTCCACGAGTGTGCAAGCGGCCTCGGCGGTGCCCCCGGTGGCGAGCACGTCGTCCACGATCACGACACGCTGACCAGGCAGGATGGCGCCCGCGGGCAGTTCCAGCTCCGCCGTTCCGTACTCCAGGTCGTACGACACCCGGTGGGCCACGGCGGGCAGCTTGCCCGGCTTGCGCAACGGCACGACGCCGTAGCGCCAGCCGTACCCGAGCGGGGCTCCGAGCAGGAACCCGCGCGACTCGATCGCGGCGACGACCTGCGTGTCCGGGTCGATCTTGTCCTGCAACCCGTCCACCACGGCGCGCAGGGCGTCCGGGTCGGCGAGCACCGGCGTGAGGTCCCGGAAGACGACCCCCGGACGGGGGAAGTCCGGGACCTCACGCAGGAGTTTCAGCGCGTTGTCGAGCTTCAACGCTGCTTCTTGCCGGTCGGGCGGCCACGACGGAGGTCGCTGGCCTTCGGCGTGCGGGACGGCACCCCGGCCGCCGCCGCGTACGCCTTCTCCTTGCGCAGCTCGGCGTCCAGGACCGACTCGTCGCTGGACTCGATGCCCTCGGGGGCCTCACCGGTCGACTGCCCGGCGGCGGCCTTCTTCGCCAGGCTCTCGCGGCGGGCGAGGACCCGCTGGGCCTGCGCCTTGTACTTCGGGTCGCGCATCTTCAGGTCGACGGCCGCGGGGGTCGCGATGTAGATGGACGACAGGGCGCCGATGAAGATGCCCGTGAGCTGCACGAGCGCCAGGTCCTGGAGCGTGCCGACGCCGAGCAGGCCGACGCCGATCACGAGCAGGCCGAGCACGGGCAGCAGGGCGATCAGCGAGGTGTTGATCGACCGCATCAGGGTCTGGTTGACCGCCAGGTTGGCCGCCTCGGCGTACGTGCGCCGGGTCAGGCCCAGGATGCCCCTGGTGTTCTCCTTGACCTTGTCGAACACGACCACCGTGTCGTAGAGCGAGAAGCCCAGGATGGTCAGCAGACCGATCACCGTCGCGGGCGAGACCTCGAACCCGGCGAGCGAGTACACGCCCGCCGTGATGATCACGTCGTGGAACACGGCGATGAGCGCCGCGATGGCCATCGACAGCTCGAAGTACAGCGCCAGGAAGATCGCCACCGCCACCAGGAACACCAGCAGCGCGATCAGGGCCTTGGTCGTGATCTCACCGCCCCAGGAGGCGCTGACGGCGCTGTCGCTGATCGACTGGATGCCGCCCGTCGGCTTCAGGTCGTCGTTCAGCGCGGTCTTCAGCTTGGCGACCTGCTCCGTGTTCAGCGTCTCGGTGCGGATCTGGATCGTCGCCGTGCCGCCGGTGCCCACGCTCTGCACCGCGGTGGCGTCCTCGCCGAGGGCCTTGCTGAAGCTCTCCTTGACGGCCTCGACCTGGATGTCGCCCTGCGAGCTCGCGGCGGGCATCTGGATCTTGGTGCCGCCGACGAAGTCGATGCCCAGGTTGAACTGCTTGATCCCGATCGACCCGACGCAGATCAGCAGGATGATCCCGAAGATCACGTACCAGCGCTTGCGCTTGCCGATGATGTCGAACGCGCCGGTGCCCACGTAGAGGCGGTGGAAGACTCCGTTGCCCTTGACCTTCGCCACGTCAGGCCTCCTTCACGGCGGTGGTCTTCGAGCCCGCGTGAGCGCGCTGGTCGACACCGGCTTGCTGCGCCCCGCCGAGGCCGGACACCTTCGGGTTGGACAGGAACTTGGACTTCGACGCGAGGGCCACCAGCGGGTGCGTGACCAGGAAGACGACCACGAGGTCGAGCACCGTCGACATGCCGAGCGTGAACGCGAAGCCCTTCACCTGGCCGACGGCGATCACGTACAGGATCGCCGAGGCCAGGAAGCTGACCGCGTCGGCGGAGAGGATCGTCCGCCGCGAGCGGATCCAGGCGCGCGGCACGGCCGACCGGAACGACCGGCCCTCCCGCACCTCGTCCTTCAACCGTTCGAAGAAGACCACGAACGAGTCCGCCGTGATGCCGATCGACACGATGAAGCCCGCGATGCCCGCCAGGTCCAGGGTGAACCCGATCCAGCGGCCCAGCAGCACCAGGACGGCGTAGACGATGCCACCGGAGAGGAGCAGCGACAGGATCGTCAGCACGCCGAGCAGGCGATAGTAGAAGAGGCAGTAGAGGAACACCAGGCCGAGGCCGATGCCACCGGCGAGGAGACCGGCCTGGAGCGAGGCGAGGCCCAGGGTCGCGGACACCGTCTCGGCCTCGGAGGCCTCGAACGACAGCGGCAGCGAGCCGTACTTCAGCACGTTGGCGAGCTGGTCGGCCTCCTTCTGCGTGAAGGTGCCGCTGATCTGGGTGCTGCCGCCGAGGATCGGCTCGTTGATGTTCGGCGCCGAGATCACCGTGTTGTCGACGATGATCGCGAAAGGCTTGCCCGAATTCTCCCGCGTCACGTTGGCGAAGCGGCGCGA
>NZ_DBNGPQ010000128.1:0-134967 GCF_057122925.1 Umezawaea sp.
GGTCGCGAAAACCCCCCCCCCACACCCCGTCGGGTGGGGTTTTTCGCGACCTCGGGCACCGGCGCTCCCCTCCGGCGCCCGTGCCCTCCCCCCGGACGCAACAGTGGACCGCCGACCTTCAAGAAAACTCAAAAGCCGTCGCGGCACGGCCGGTCGAACCCGCCCGAACCGCCCGCCCCCGGTGCGCCGAGGCGGTTCCTCACGCTCGTCCGACCTGACGACGTGGCACCATTGCGGACGTGACCGTGCCGAACGTCGAAGTGTCCGAGGTCCCCGTCGAGCTGCCCGAGGGCAAGGTGCTGCTCGACGTGCGCGAAGCCGACGAGTGGGAAGCCGGGCACGCGCCCGACGCGCTGCACATCCCGATGAGCGAGCTGGCGAGCAGGCTCGAAGAGCTGCCCGCCGACAGCGAGCTGTACGTGATCTGCCGTTCGGGCGGCCGGTCCGCCCGCGTCACCCAGTACCTGAACGCGAACGGCTGGGACGCGGTGAACGTCGACGGCGGCATGCAGCACTGGTCCGCCCAGGGCCGTCCGCTCGTGGGCGGCGTCGCGGGCGCGGAGCCCGAGGTCATCTGATCATGCAGCCGTTGCAGCCGATGCGCGTGGACTGGGTGGCGACCCCGCCGCCCGGCGCCTACCAGCGTCGGTCGCGGCGGTTCACCCCGCGCTACCAGGGGCCGCCGTCCTACCCGGTGCCGCCGAGGTGGGGTTTCCCGCTGCTCGCGTGGCGCTGGCCGACGTCGGTCATGGGCGACGCGTCGGTCCCGGTCTCCGTCGACCAGGTCCGCACCCGCGCCCGCGCGGCCACGAACGCGCTCGGCCTCGCGGCCGTGACGGCGATCTGGGCGGCGGGCAGCGAGGTGTGGCGGTACGTGCTGCTCGCGCTCAGCCGGTACGGGGCACTGTCGCCGACCACCGTCGGCCTGTCCGACGCCATGGTCGTCTCGTCGGCCGTGATCTCGTGGGTCGCGTCGGCCCTGGCCCTCGTGCTCACCCTGCTGTGGCTGCGCCGCGCGCGCGACGCCGCCGCGGACGCCGCGGGGTACGCCCCGTCCCGCTCCGACCTCCAGGTCCTCATCGGCCTGGTCGTGCCCGGCGTGAACCTCGTGGTCCCCGGATCGGTCGCGGCGGAACTGGAGCACGCCGCCCTGCGCGAGCCCGCCGACCGCCGCCCCACCCCGTCCAGGCTGCTCAGGGTCTGGTGGGGCCTGTGGGCAGCCACCGGCCTGTTCGTCGCGTTCACCCTGGCCTGGACCTTCCGCTCCAGCGTGCAGGCGCTGGCCGACGGCGTGCTGCTGCACGCGTTCGCCGACCTGCTCGCCGCCGCCGTGGCGATCACGACCACCCTGGTCGTCCGCCGCATCACCACCCTGCTGCTCCCGGTCGACCCGTCGGCGGTGCGGTTCATGCGCGTGGTCGGCGTCAAGGACGCCCCGGAACCGCCGCTGCGCGCCCAGCGCTACGCCGGTTCCGCCCGCTAGCCGCGGGTACCAGGGAGCACGTCCAGCGTCCAACTCGCGGATACCGGGCGGCCACCTCGATCTGCCACGGTGGAGCCATGCGGGCACTCGTGGTGGCTGTCGTGATCGGTGTGCTGGTCCCCGGCGTCGCTGACGCCCACGGACGCGAGTTCGACCTCCAAGCCCACCGGGGCGGGATCGGGCTCACCGTCGAGAGCACCCTGGCCGCGTTCGAGAAGGCCTTGCGAGTCGGGGTGACCACGCTCGAACTGGACATCCAGATCACCTCCGACGGCCGCGAGGTCGTGACGCACGACCGGAGGACCAACCCGGCCAAGTGCGTCGACACCGCCCCGGCCACACCGGGCGACCCGGCGTTCCCGTACGCGGGCAAGTACGTGAAGGACCTGACGTTCGCCCAGGTCCGCACCCTCGACTGCGGGTCGCGGCGCTGGGAGCAGTACCCGGACCAGGAGCTGTCGCCGGGAGCCAGGATGCCGACGCTGCGGGAGGTGTTCGACCTCGCCCGCAGGCACCACGCCCACGGCATCCGGTTCAACGTCGAGACCAAGGTCGAGGCCGCCGCGCCGCACGAGACCGCGCCGCGCGAGCAGTTCGTCCAGGTCGCCGCCCGCGAGATCCGCCGGTCCGGCTTCCTGCGCAACACCACCGTGCAGAGCTTCGACTGGGGCGCGCTGATGCGGATGCGCCAGGTGGAACCCCGCATCGGGCTGGTCGCCCTCACCCAGCCGGAGTTCCTGCGCCCCGGTTCCCCGTGGCTCGGCGGGCTGGACCTGGCCGACTTCGGCGGCAGCCCCGTCCGAGCGGTGAAGAGCTTCGGCGCCGTCGCCCTGTCACCGGTCCACGGCAACCCGCAGGGCGGCGGTGTCGGCGACCCGGACTACGTCCCGTTCACCACGAGGGCGCTCGTCGACGAAGCCCACCGCGCGCACCTCAGGGTGGTCCCGTGGACCGTCAACGACCCGGCGACCATGAACAAGCTGATCGACGACGGCGTGGACGGGCTGATCACCGACTACCCGGACCGCCTCCGCGCCGTGCTCGCCGACAGGGGCCTCAAGCTCCCGCGCCGGTACCCGTGAGAGGCAGTTCGTGCAGGCCGCGGATGACGAACTCCGCGCGCCTGCGCGGCTGCGCCGCCAACTCGGCGCCGGGCAGCTTGCGCGCCAGCGCGCCCAGCGCGGCCTCGACCTCGATGCGGGCCAGGGGCGCGCCGAGGCAGTAGTGGATGCCCGCGCCGAAACCCAGGTGCTGGTTGGGGAAGCGGCCGATGTCGAGGGTGTCGGGCGCGCTGAACACCAGCGGGTCGCGGGCCGCGGCACCGAGCAGCGCGGCGATCTTGTCGCCCGCCCGCAACTCGTACCCGGCGATCTCCACGTCGGCGGTCGCCGTGCGCTCGAAGAGCTGCAACGGCGAGTCGAAGCGGATCAGCTCCTCGGTCGCGGTCGGCAGCAGCGCGGGATCGGCGAGCAGCCGCCGCCACTGGTCGGGGTGGCGCATCAGCGCCAGGACGCCGTTGCCGATGACGTTCACCGTGGCCTCGTGGCCCGCCATGAGCAGCAGGACGGCGGTGGCGACCAGCTCGTCCTCGGTGAGCTTGCCGCCGTCGGTGTCGGTCACCGCGACCAGGTCGCTCACCAGGTCGGCACCGGGGTTCTCGCGGCGCAGGGCGACCAGGTCGCGCAGGTAGGCGACGAACTCGGTGGAGGCGCGCTCGGCGGCGGCCCTCTGCTCCCGCGGCAGGTCGAACTCGTACATCTTCACGATCGCGTTGGACCACGGCTGGAGCAGCGCACGCTCCGAGCCGGGCACGCCGAGCAGTTCGGCGATCACCTCGACCGGCAGCGGGGCGGCCACGTGGGCCAGCAGGTCCGCCGAACCCTGGTCGGCGATCTTCGCGCACAGCTCGTCGACCAACCGGTCCGCCAGGTCGGCGATCCACGGTCTCAGCCGTTCGACGTGACCGCGCCCGAACGCGGCGGCGACCAGCCGCCGCAGCCTGCCGTGGGTCGGCGGCTCGTTCTCCAGCAGCGAGTTGCGGTGCAGGAGGTTGAACGAGGTGAACGCCTCGACCGGCTTCACGTCCGACCACACCCGCCCCAGCGAGCGGTGGCGCAGCACGGCCGACGCGGCGGAGTGCGACGCGGTGACCGCGATGCCGAGGTCGTCGTGCCAGTGCACCTCGCCCCGTTCGCGCAGAGCGGCGAAGACGGGGTAGGGGTCGGCGATGAACGCCGGGTCCCGCTGGTCGAATACGACACTGGTCACGCCCGGAACGCTATGTCGTGGCACCTGTCCAAGTCCACGAGGTGTGCTTGTCGGCTCAAATAGTTATCCAGTGGTTCACCTGGGGCGAGTTGACCGGGAGCCGCAGGTCACGGACAGTTTTCGCTCGTGCCACCTCTCGTCGTCGCGCACCGCGGCGCTTCAGCCCACCGGGCCGAACTGACGTTCGCGGCCTTCGAACTAGCGATCACCCAGGGGGCTGACGGCCTGGAGTGCGACGTCCGGCTCACCGCCGACGGACACCTGGTCTGCGTCCACGACGACGCCGTCGACCGCACCTCCTCGGGCACCGGCCTGGTCAGCAGGATGACGTTGGCCGAGCTGTCCGAGCTGGACTTCGGCAGTTGGCGGGACGGCGAGCACCAGCCCGTGCTCACGTTCGACGCGCTGCTCGAACTCCTCGTCGCCTCGCGGCCGGACCTGACGCTGTTCGTCGAGTCCAAGCACCCCGCTCGCTTCCCCGGTCGGATCGAGGCCGCGGTGGGCGCGGCCCTGCGCCGGTTCGGGCTGTCCAAGCCCGAGACGAAGGACGAGGCGCGCGTGGTGCTGATGTCGTTCTCCACGCTGGCCGTGCGCAAGCTGCGCGAACAGGCGCCGCGCCTGCCCACCGTGCAGCTCATCGAGAAGATGGGGGAGCAGGGCCGCGACGGCTGGCTGCCGCCGTGGGCCGACCACACCGGCCCGGACGTGGAGCTGCTGCGCCTGGACCCCGGTTACGTCGAGCGCAGCCGGGAGCAGGGGCACGACACGTACGTCTGGACGGTCGACTCCGCGGAGGACGTCGAGTTCTGCCGCGACCTCGGGGTGCGGTTCCTGGCCACGAACTCCCCGATCAGGACTCGTGAACACCTGTCCGGGGCGCGTGCAACCGCTGCCCAACTCGGATGAGCGGGTCGCGGTCGGATAACTTTGCGCACTGACTGCGAGCGCGAGGAGGGCCACAGGTGGCCAAGCGGACGGCCGTGAAGAACGCTGCGAAGCCAGCTGACGGGATCAACCCCCGCCAGCCGTGCCCGTGCGGCTCCGGCAAGAGGTACAAGGCCTGCCACGGCTCCGAAGGCGGCCCCGGCGACGTGATGGTGTCCCGTCCGTTCGAGGGACTGGCCTCGGAGTGCGAACTCATCGCGCTGCGCGAGTTCGTGCCCTCGGCGACGGTGAAGCTGCCGCTCGCCAAGGGCGACCGCGAGATCACCCTCGCCACGGTGCTGCCGATGGCCGCGGCCGGTCTGGTCCGCGGCGACGGCACGGCGTTCGTCGGCCTCCAGGTGCAGATCAGGTCCGGCGACATCAGCCGCGACCTGGCCCGCGCCGTCCAGTGGGCCGAGAAGGCGGAGACCGGCGAGGCGCTGTCCGTCGTCGGCCCCGACAACGGCGAGAACCCCGGCAGGCTCCAGGACGTCCTGGACGTCGACGCCGAGCTGAGCCCCGAGCTGCACGACGACTTCGCGTGGTGGATGCCGCCGGACAACCAGCCCACCGGCGAGGTGGCGCTGTCGCTGGAGCGGGCGAACTCGGCGATCCTGCCGACCGCGCGCGTGGACGCCCCCGGCGTGAAGGCGGCCTACTGGGTCGACGCGGGCGACAAGGCGCACCTGCGCTGGGTCCGCCCGGAGGCCGAGGAGAAGCTGCTCAACGCCATGGCGCGCCTGCACGTGCGCGGCGAGCTGGACCTGGGTGAGGGCTCCCGCTACGCGGGCTCGTTCCGCGCGCACGGCCTGGTCGTGCCGGTGTGGGACCTGGACCGCGAGCTGCACGCCTCCGAGTGGGCCGGTCCCGCCGAGGCGTTGGGCAAGCGGTTGCTGGAAGCGCTGGCCAGCGTCGAGGACGAGCCGATCACCGACGCCGAGCGGCGGGCCCGCGAGGGTCTGCGCGGCCGTCAGATCACCCTTCGCTAGCGGCACCTCGGGGAGCGCCCGGCGCTCCCCGAGGTTGTCCACAACGTTGTCCACAGGGGGTGTGGATAAGTGATCCTGCGCATCAGCGGCACCGACGAGTGGGCCGCCGACCGCGAGCGCGGCGAGGTCCGACCGGACTCGCTCGCCACCGTCGGCTTCGTGCACTGCGCCGACCCCGGCAGCGTCCACCTGCCCGCGAACCTCCTCTGCTCGGGCCGCACGGACCTGCTGCTGCTCGTCGTCGACCCGACCGGGTTGCCGGTGAAGTGGGAGCCCGGCGAGCCCGAGCACCCGACCGGCGTGTGGTTCCCCCACGTGTACGCCCCGATCCCGGTGGGCTCGGTCGTCCGCGTCCTCGACTACGCGCCGGGGGACGACGGCCGGTTCCGGCCGCCCACGACGATCTGACGCTCCGGGGCAACCGACGACGTTCGACGGGCGTGCAGGTTGCGTGCCACCCGCGAACCCGAGCGTGATCTCCGCCCCACCCCGGTACCGGCAACCGGTGCGGTGCTCCGGACGTGTGCCTCCCAGCGGCAGTCGTGGGGGCTGTCGAGGAGGGGGGCGTGCGGTGTTCGCACCAGTGCACGTCGGTGCAGCGGGGAACGGCGTCGGAGGGACGGCCGAACTCGGCGGGGAGAGGGCCGTGGTGGAGGACTTCGCCGAGTTCGTCCGGATGTCGTTGCCAGGTCTGCTCCGGTACGGCCACGCGCTGACCGGCAACCCGCACGACGCGGCCGACCTCGTCCAGTCGGTGCTGGAGAAGGTCGGCTCGCGCTGGCACTCCGTGCTCGGCAAGGGCCCCGACCCGCTCGCCTACGTGCGGCGCGCGATGGCCAACGGGCACGTCAGCCGGTGGCGTCGGCTCCGCAGGGAGAACCTCGTCGCCGACTTCCCCGACTCGCCCGCGCGGGCCGAGAGCGACCGGCTGGAGCACGAGCCGCTGTGGCAGGCCATGCGCGAACTGCCGCCGAGGCAGCGCGCCGTCGTCGTGCTGCGGTTCTACGAGGGTCTGTCCGAGGCGGAGATCGCCGACTCGCTCGGCGTCACGAAGGGCACGGTGAAGAGCCAGAACAGCAAGGCGATGGCTGCGTTGCGGACGAAACTCGGTTGGCTCGTGGAAGGGAGGGACTGACCGTGGACCTCGACGACGAACTGCGCAGGCTGTTCCAGGACCAGAGGTTGGAGATCCCGGTCAAACCGGGTGCGGACCACGCCGTGGTGACCGGCGCGCGCCGGGTGCGGCGCAGGCGCGTGGCGCTCGCGAGCGCGGGCAGCGCGTTCGCGGTGGCCGCGCTGGTGGCGGGCGGCATCGCGCTGGCGGGCCTCGGGGGCCCGGCGTCCATGCCACCCGCGGGTCCCCCCACGTCCGAGGTGACGAAGACCGTCACCGTGGAGCAGCCCCCCTCGTCCGGCTCGGTCGGCTTCGGGGTGCTCAAGCTCGGCATGGCGGAGGCGGACGCGGTCGCGACCGGCTTCATCACCAGGACCGGGGACGACTCCCTCGGGTGCCACCAGTACTCCAGCCAGGGCCACCCGGACATGGTGGGAGCGGTGGTCGTCAGCCCCTCGGCGGGCGTCGTGCGGATCACCATCCCCAGCACCGCCAAGACCTCGATGGGCATCGGCGTGGGCTCGACCGTGGCGGAGGTGAAAGCGCGGTACCCGTCGGCCACCGCGGTGCTCGCGGGATTCGTCGTCCACACCGGGGGAGCGCTCGCGTGGAACTACGTGTTCCACGTCCAGGGAACTGGCGGGTCATTCCAGGACGCCGACCGGGTCACGATGATTCGAATGCAGCTCGACACCGCGGAATGCTTTCTCGAAAATTGAGTCGGCTATTTTCCGACAGTGCGGTCGCCGTGGTGCCGATGCCCGAACGGCGCCCGTCCCGGTGTCGGGTCGGACGCCGTTCGCAGGCGCTCAGGTGAGCAGGCAGGACGTCAGACGGCGCCACCGGCGGCGCGGGGAGCACCGGAGTCGGACTCCTCGCCGACGGTCTCGCGCACCAGGAAGTTCTCCACGTGGAACAGGTTGCCGTCGGCGCGGTCGATGACGGTGAGCAGCGTGCTCATCGACGCGACCTCCTCGACCTGCTCCTTGAGGAACCACTGGAGGAACTGCTCGCCGATGTAGTCGCCCTCGTCGCGGGCGGTCTTCGCCAGCACCACGATCTGCTCGGTGACGTCCTTCTCCTGCTGGAGCGCGAGCGCGACGGGCTCGCGGGCGGCGGAGAAGTCGTTGCGGACGTCGCCCACGCCGGGGATGCTCACCGGGAGGCCGTTGTCCATCAGGTACTGCACGATCATCATGGCGTGGTTGCGCTCTTCGAGCGCCTGCTTGTAGAAGTGCGACGCGAGGCGCGGCAGGTCCGCGTTGTCGAACCAGACCGCGACGGCGATGTACTGCTGCGACGCGGTGAACTCGTTGCCGATCTGCGCCTGGAGCAGGTCGTGGAACCTGTTGGACTTGCTGCCGATTTTCTTCACGTTGAGAGCCATGCCGCGACGGTAGCCCAATGAGGGGTAGAATGCATTGCAGGTAAGGCTAATATGTGTTTGGAGAGGTAATCCAAACAAAGCTTAGGCAAACCTACGGATCGCCGCTGACAAACGCTTGCGCACGGCGTGGACCAG
This sequence comes from Umezawaea sp., assembly GCF_057122925.1. Lineage (NCBI taxonomy): Bacteria > Bacillati > Actinomycetota > Actinomycetes > Pseudonocardiales > Pseudonocardiaceae > Umezawaea > Umezawaea sp. Next base: position 8,301 of record NZ_DBNGPQ010000128.1, read on the forward strand.
GTGTCGGCCGGTGATCCACGCCGTGCGCTGTGGCGACGATCTCAGACCAGGGCCGCCCGGTCGATCGGGCACGACATGCAGCGCGGGCCGCCGCGGCCGGACCCGAGTTCGGACCCGCTGATCCGCAGCACCTCGACGCCGGCGTCCTCCAGCCGGGCGTTGGTCTCCACGTTCCGCTCGTAGGCGACGACCAGTCCGGGCGCGACGGCGAGCGTGTTGTTGCCGTCGTCCCACTGCTCGCGTTCCGCGGTCACGGGGTCGAGACCGGTGTCGATCACCCGCAGCCGGTCGATGCCCATCGCCTCGGCCGCGGCCTCCAGGAACGGCACCGGGCCGTCCACGACCACGCCACCGCTGCCGTCGGAGCGGACCGGGTAGGCGGACAGGGTGTTGCGCACCGCCGGGTACATGACCACGGCGTCGCGGTCGACCATGGTGCACACGGTGTCGAGGTGCATGGTGGCGCGCTCCTGGACGATCGGCACCGCCAGCACGGTGTGCGCCAGGCCGTCGGCCAGCGCCGAGCGGGCGAACGACTCCGCGCCCGCCGGGGTGGTGCGCTCGCCGACGCCGATCGCGAGCACGCCGGGCGCCAGCAGCAGCACGTCGCCGCCCTCGACGGGCGCCGAGTGCGCGCCGTACGCGCGGCCGGTCCTGCGGAAGCGCGAGTGGTAGGCGTAGATCAGGTCCGTCAGCGCCGTCTCGCGGTCGCGCGCGGGCAGCGCCAGCGACGTGATCGCGACCCGGTCGCCCACCCACACCGACGAGTCGCGGGTGAACAGCAGGTTCGGCAGCGGGTCGACCGCGAAGTCGATCGGGTGGTGCATCTTGCGCACCAGCGACGCGCCCTCGGCGGCGGGCAGCTCCTCGAACGTCATGCCGGTCATCAGCGCCTGCGCCAGCGGCTCCGGGGCCAGCGTCGACAGGTGCGAGCGCAGCGCGTCCGCCAGGTCGATGCCCAGGCGCCGCTCGTTGACCGCGCTGTGGATGCCCGCGATCCGCGCGCGCTGGTCGGTCAGCGCCTCCTCCAGCAGGTCCGACAGCAGCAGCACCTCGGCGCCGCGCGAGGTCAGCACCTCGGCGAACGCGTCGTGCTCCTCCTGCGCGCGGGCCAGCCACGGCACGCCGTCGAACAGCAGTTGGTCGTTGTTGCGCGGCGTGAGCCTCTTGAGCTCGTTCCCCGGTCGGTGCAGCAGCACCGTGCGCAACGGCCCGACCTCGCTCTCCACCCTGGGGGCGGGGTGCGGGGCACCGTCGACGGCTTCCGTCTCAGCGATGTGCGCAGTCACGAATCCGAGAGTAGCGCCTGGACGGCGAAATAATCTGCTTCGAGTGGGCTGTACCGCGTGAAGTCGATCGTAAGAACGCCTCTATGCAGTGAAACATTCAGCAATATGAGGTTTGGACAGCCGAATCGTTGCGGACGGTCACGGCAGCCAGGACACGTGGCCGCGCAGCGCCGTGTAGCCGACGAAGGCCACCACGTCGAGGATCGTGTGCGCCAGGACCAGGACCCACAGCCTGTTCGTCCGCTGCCACACGCGGCCGAACACCAGCCCCATGACCACGTTGCCGATGAAGCCGCCGAACCCCTGGTAGAGGTGGTACGAGCCGCGCAGCACCGAACTCACCAGCAGCGCCTTGTTCTCCGACCAGCCGAACTGCCGGAACCGGGTCAGCAGGTAGCCGACGACCAGCGCCTCCTCGGCCCACGCGTTGCCCGCGGCGGCGAGGATCAGCACGAGGGTCCGCCACCACGCCTCGTCCAGCACCGACGGCTGCACGGCGAGGTTGAGGCCCAGGTTGTAGGCGAGCAGGTAGAACGCCAGACCGGGGATGCCGATGACCGCGGCGAGCCCGAGGCTGCCGAGCGCGTCCGGACCGATCCGGGTGCGGTCCAGTCCGATCATGCCGAGCTTGATGCCGCCCCGCCACAGCAGGTAGAGGCCGAGCCCGCCCCACGCGGCCAGCTGGAGGACGCTGAGCAGCTGCGCGACGAGGTCCAGCAGGTCGAACCGGGCCTGCGGCACGTTGAGCGCGACCGACTGCTGGTTCAGCGGCACGGGTTGCAGCAGGCTGTCCAGCAGCCGGACCAGGCTCCGCAGCCCGGACAGGCCGAGGGTGACGCTGAAGACGACCAGCAGTTCGATCTGGTAGCCGCGGTGCTGCTCCTTCGGGAGCACTTCGGGGAACGCGGGGCGTTGGGGTGACAGCCAGTTCACCTGTGCAAGCTAGCCGTGTCCGCGTTTTCTTGCTGTCGTCGCTGGTCAGGCCGTCCCGGTTTGGGCGAGGAACGGGCAGCCGACGAGGCGGCGCAGCTCCACCGACAGCTCCTTGGACGACGCGACCGGGCGGGAGAACGCGATCCGCACGTCGTGGTCGGTGTCCGCCGCCTCGACCCGCAGCCGCAGGCCGAACCGGTCGAGGCCCAGCGGGCGGACGTGCCCGCCGCGCAGCTCCTCCGGCAGGTGCTTCGCGAGCATCGAGACCACGTCCCGGTGCGACAGTTCGAGGTGCCGCAGCCAGTGGTCCTCGTGGGCGCAGAACGGGTCCGGCTCCGCCGCGGCGAACTGCTCGGGCCGCAGCGAACTCGTGCCCTCGGCGTCGGCGATCACCATCGACGCCGGGCTCAGCCGCAGCACCGTGGCACCGTGACCGGCGTCCAGCAGCCGGGGATCGGCCTTCTGGTCGGCGACCGCGAGCACCTCGTCGCGCGCCTCCCGGCCGTCCAGCGCCCTGAGCCAGCCGGTGATCCACAGCAGGCCGCGGACCGGTTCGCGCAGCTGGACGGGCGCGTGGTCGGCGACCTCCAGCATCGCGGTCACCTCGGCGCGAGGGGCCTGCCACGTCGACGCGACCAGCGGGTGGTCGTCGGGCACCAGCAGCATCGCGGTGCCGTTCGGGTGCACGTGGTGCAGCAGCGGGCTGATCCGCACGCCGTCGCCCGCGTCTCCGGCGGAGGGCAGCACGGCGGCACGGCCGCCGCGGGCGGCGATCGTGCGGGCGCGCTCAGCCGCGTGCGGGGCAGGTGGACGTCGGTGCTCGGTCACCGTTCACCTCCTTAGGTTAGGTGAGCCTAACTTGGAGTTGCCTGGAGACGGAAGCCCTTCACCCGTCGTAACCTCTTCGTCGTCAGGCGGAGGTGGCCTGTGGGTGTGCCGAACAAGCCGTCCACCGAAGGTGCGGCCCGATACGACAAGTGGACCCGGCGTTGCCTGGAGCGCGCAAGTCGACGAGCGCTGACCTGGACGTTCATCGGCGTGCTGGCGTTCGTCGGGCAGCTGCTGCTGGTCCACCGGGTGGGCACGGCGTCCGTCCTGCCGGTGTTGCTGCTGGTCGTGTCCACCGCCGTCTTCGGCTTCACCCTCCGCAGACGTCCACCCGTTGGGATGATCCTCGGGGACGAGCCGTGGAACCAGGTCCAGGTCCGCTGGGAGGGCCGCCACCTCGTCGTCGCGGGCTCCCCTCCCGTCGTCCTCGCCGTCCACGGGATCGGTCCGCTGCTGCGCGGCCGGGTCCGCAGGCACCGCCGGGCGTGGCTCGTCGACCCCGACCAGGAGGGCCGCACGGTGGTCGCGTTCCGCGGGGTTCCGAAGCTCTTCCACGCCGAGGTGCTGACGCGGGTGTTTGGCTGATCATCTCCATGGGGTATCTGTAGAGGTGATGAGCACGGCGGAAGCGATCAGCGACGAGTGGACCAACCGCTGCCTGGCGCGCGCGGACCACCGGGCCGCGGGCTACCTCTCCATGGCGTTCGGCACGGCTCTCCTCGTCGTCGCGCTGTGGATGGCGCTCGACTCCACGTGGGTCCTGATCCTCTTCCCCCTGTGCGTCGAACTGGCCGTCCCCGGCCTGCGCCACCTCGTCGACCGCCCCAAGGTCAGGCGCCTGGTCCGCGACTACCCGTGGCGCGCCGTCGACGCCCGCTTCGTCCCCGGCCGCGCCCGCATCGGCCGCCAGGCCTACCTCGAACTCGCGGGCTCCGACCGCAGCTACCTGCGCGTCTCCGAGATGCCCGAGCGCGTCCGCGAGCACGTGCGCGCCACCGGCCGCCTGTGGATGGCGGGTCCGGACGACCGAGGTCGCACCGCCGTGATCACCGAGAAGCACCTGTACCTGATCCTCGGCCGTATCGTGATCCGGTAGACCGCAAGCACCGGCGAAGGGCCAGTAGTGAACGAGATCGTTTTTCGCGTCGTCGACGATTCGCTGAACGACACCCAGCTCGACGAAGCCCTGCACGCGCTCCTCGACGACCTGCTCGAACTCCACGTCGACGCGACCCGCCTGCGCACCGGCCAACCGCCGGTCAGCGGCCACGGCCCCTCCCTGGAGGAGGCGAAGGTCGTCTCGCAGGCCATCACCGAGCCGGACGTGGCCAAGGCGCTGGCCGAACGCGTCCAGGCCTGGCTCACCCGCACCGGCGTGAAGCAGCTCGTGATCGAGGTCGGCAAGACCGCGCTCAGGCTGGACGCGACCACCGCGGTGCAGCAGGACCGCCTGGTCGAGCACCTCGTGGGCGTGTCCGCCCGCTGACCCACGCCCCAGGTACCCGCCTACCGGCTCACGCCTCAGGTGTGCGCTTACCGATTCACGCCAAGGGTGCCCGCACGCTGACCCACGCCACCTGCGTGGCCCGCCCCCCGCGCGGGGCGGCGGGGTTCGTCGGGCATCTCGCTGACGTGACGCGAGCGCCGACCCGCACCAATGCGTGGCCTGTGCGGCGTGGCAGGGCCGGTCGGGCTGCTCGTCGGCGCGGTGTGATCGCCGATGCCTGTGCGGCGCGGCAGAGCCGATTAGGCTGATACGTCCGCGCGGTGTGATCGCCGATGCTTGTGGCGTGGCCGATCGGGTTGCTGGTCCGCGCGGTGTGATCGCCGATGCCTGTGTGGCGCGGTGGGGTTGATCGGGTTGCTGGTCGGCTCGGGGCGACCGCTGACCCGAGCCGCTGGTCGCCCGGTTCGCCGTGGCAGGGCTGGGCTTCTCGGTGCGTTCGCGCGCTGACCCGTGCCGTTGCCTGCCTGTGCGGCGGGTCGGTCGTGCACCGCGTCGGCGTGACCGCGCTGGTGCCCGTCTCGCCGCCGTCCGTCCCGCCGCGGCGGGCTAGCGGCCGACCGGGATGCCCGACTGTTCGGCCCAGGTGGCGACGTCCTCCCTCCGGAGCGCGGTGGCCAGGAGGTCGGGGAAGCGGTCCGGGGTGCAGGCGAAGGCAGGCGCGCCCAGTTCGGAGAGCTGTGCCGCCAGTTCGTGGTCGTAGGCCGGGGTGCCGCTGTCGGCCAGGGCGAGCAGGACGACGACGGTGACGCCGCTGGCCACCAGTTCCCGCACCCTGCGCTGGAGTTCGCGGGCCACGCCGCCCTCGTACAGGTCGCTGATCAGCACCATGACGGTGTCGGTCGGCCTGCGCACGAGCGACTGCCCGTAGGCCACGGCGCGGTTGATGTCCGTGCCACCGCCCAGTTGCGTGGAGAACAGCAGGTCCACCGGGTCGTCGAGGGCTTCGGTCAGGTCGACGACCTCGGTGTCGAAGACGACCAGCTTCGTGTCGATCGACTTCAACGACGCCAGCGACGCGCCCATGACCGCCGAGTAGACGACCGAGTCGGCCATCGAGCCCGACTGGTCCACTAGCAGGATCACGTCCCGCAGCGCGGCCGACCGGCTGCGGCGCTTGCGGCCGGACAGGGTCTCGACGACGAGCGTGCGCTGATCCGGTTGGTAGTGCCGGAGGTTCGCCCTGATCGTGGTCGGCCAGTCCACGTCGGCGGGCCGGGGCCTGCGGGTGCGCTGCGAGTGGTCGACGGCGCCGTGCACCGCGGCCGTCAACCGGTCGGCCAGCCTGCGCTCGATGTCCTCGACCACCTTGCGCACCACCGCTCTCGCGGTCTCGCGGGTGCGGGCGGGGATCGCGGACGACAGCGACACCAGCGTGCCGACGAGACTGACGTCCGGCTCCACGCTGGACAGCAGTTCCGGCTCCAGCAGCAGTTGACGCAGCCCCAGCTTCTCCACCGCGTCCTTCTGCATCACCTGCACCACGGACGCGGGGAAGTACTTGCGAACATCACCCAGCCAACGGTGCAGCACCGGCGCACTGGAACCGAGCCCCGCGCCGCGCTTGCCGCCGTCCGGCGCGTCACCAACGGTCCGCGCCCCCGCGCCACCGCCGTACAGACCGGTCAACGCCGAGTCCCGCCGCTGGTCGTCCTCACCCAGCTCACCCATGCCCTCGGCGGCCGAGCCCAGCAGCAACCGCCACCGCCGCACCCGTTCCACGTCCGTCGTCCCGCTCATTCGGCACCCCTTCGACGTGCTCCGGCCGGTCCCGCCGTCACGTTCGCGTTCCCGCCCGCACGTGACCCGACAACCGTTCCGCTACGGCTTGGTCCCATCCGTTCGGCGCGGCGCCGGAGGATGTCGGTGAGCCCGACAGCCGTCGTCGCTCCGGTCATCGGGCTCCACCCCTCCGACGTGCCGCGACCAGCACCACCGCCACGGCCACCGGCAGGTGATCCCGCGGTCGTTCCGGCACGGCGTCGGCCCGTTCGTCCGGCACGGCGGCGGAGGAGGCGGCCGGTGGGCCCTGTCGCCGTCGTCGCGCGCTCGTCGTCCCGGTCGTCCGGTCCCGCTCGCCCACCGTGCGCCGGTCGGTGCGCCGTCATGTGCGCGCTCCCGCCAGCAGCGCTCGGACGTGGTCCGAGAGTCGTTGTGCCGCGGCCTCGTCCCACTCGTCCCGGGTCGGGCCCGACGACGTCGACGAGCCCAGTACGCGTTCGCCCAGCAGCCTGCGTTCGGCCGGGCTGAAGTCGGTGATCGCCTTGCGCAGCAACGGGAGCGCGTCGTCGAAGTCCGCGGGTGCCAGGCCGGACAGCCACTCGTCCACCAGGTCGAACAGTCGTGCGTCCGCAGCCAGCAGCGATGCCGAACCGCGCAGGAAGCCCGAGACGAACGCGGTCGCGCCGCTCGCTGTGCCGCCGTTCCACGACGTCGCGCGGTGCAGCCTGGTCGCCACGGCCGCGGTGTCCAGCTCGCCCGCCTCCCACAGCAGGCGCGTCGCCCGCCCGGTCGGCAGGCCGTGCGCGTCCGGCATCCCCACCAGCGACCGCAGCGCTCGCCGCCACGTCGCCCGGTGCTCCTCGTCCGCCGCCAGCCGGGTCGCGTCGTCCGCGCCGTTCACCGCGACCAGCGCGCGCTCGGCGGTCTCGTCGTCCACGCCCTTGCACGCCAGCGGAAGACCGACCGCGCCGCGGGCCAGCAGGCCGTGCAGCGCGACCCGCAGCAGTTCGGGGTCCGTGCCGCGGACCGAGCCGTACCGGACGGTCGTCGCCAGGTCCGGCAGCGCGCCCAGCAGTTCCACGGCGTCCGTCGCCGCCGCCGCGCAGCGGTCCAGCGCCGACCTCGCCGCGAGGACCGCGATCGGCAGTTCGCACCCCACCGCGACCGACAGCACCTCGGCGGCGGGCGCCACCCGGTCCGCGGCACGCGCCCGCCCGCACAGCACGCGTTCCGCCGCGGCCTCCACCGTCGTGCCGTGCCGCGCGGCGCTGCCGAGCGCCACGGCGAAGCCGGGGTCCCAGCGGACCCGCCACACCTCGGTGAACGTGCCCAGCCCGCGCGCCGCGTCCGGACGGCCCCACGGCACACCGAGGACCTCCAGCCTGCGCAACAGCTTCGACCGCTCCCGGTCGGTGTCCTTGCGCAGGTCGAGCCGGACCTCCCTGCCCTCCAGGCTCGGCGGGAACCTCAGCTTCCGCTGCAACCGGGCCACGTCCGCGGCCAGCGGTGAGGTCGGCACGCCCGCGCCGACCTCACCCAGCCGCTCGCCGATCACCAGCTTCTCGTGCACCAGCCTCAGCGGGACCTCGTCGCCGCCGCACAGCACGGCCAACGCGGCCTCGCTCACCTCCGACAGCCCCGGCGACGGCCTGCCGCGCAGCGCGGCGAGCGTGTCGGCCAGCCGCACCGCCTCGACCGCGCTCGCCGTCGACGCGGGCAGGTCGTCCGCCCGCAGCACCGACGCCGCCCGCGCGAACCAGCGCGGCACCGCGTCGCCCCGGTCGGCGCACTCCCACAGGTGCGCGTACCAGCCGGGGGAGTCGATGCCCGCGCCGTAGCCCGACGACGCCGCGAGCCGCCCGTGGCTCCACGGCACCCACGTGCCCGACACCCTGCGCTTCGGCAGGCCCTTCAGCAGCGCCGCGTCGGCCGTCGCGGGCGGCAGCACCCGCAGGGCGGGCACGTGCCACGCCCCGCACACCACCGCGATCGGCCCCTCGGTCTCCTTCAACGCCCTGCGCAGCGACTGCCGCATCGACGCCTCGCGGCGCAGCGTCCGGTCGTCCACCTCGTCGGCGAACTCCTCGCGCAGCGCCGTCATCGCCTCCGCGACGGCGCCCGCCAGGTCGCGCGGATCGGCGGTGGCCGAGTGCTCGACCACGTCCTCCCACCAGCGCTCCGGATCGTCGAACCCGGCCGCCTCCGCCAGCACGCCCAGCGGGTCGACCACGGCCCTCGGCTCGGACGGCTCCTCACCCAGCGACGCGGCGGCGGGCAGGTCGAAGAACCGCGCGGGCACGCCGTTGCCGTGCGCCCACGTCAGCGCCCGCCACTCCGGCGAGAACTCCGCGAACGGCCAGAACGCGGCCGACGACGGCTCCGCCTCGTCGTGCAGCAGCAGCGCCACCGGCGGGACCAGCGACGGCAGGTGCTCCAGCAGCGCGTCGCCCTCCGGCGGCCCCTCGATCAGCACGACCGCGGGCCGCACGGCCGCCAGCGCGGCCTCGACCATGCGGGCCGAACCGGGGCCGTGGTGCCGGATGCCGAGCAGCACCACCCGATCCGGCAGCACCTGGTCGCGCGGAGCCATCAGGCGCCGCTCACCGTGTAGCCGGACGTGTCCAGGTCCTGGCAGGCCCGGTACAGGTCGCGCCACTCGACGCGCTCCTTGATCACGGCCTCCAGGTACTCCTGCCACACCGCGCTGTCGGACACCCTGTCCTTGACCACCGCGCCGAGCAGGCCCGACGCCAGCTCGTCCGCGCCCAGCGAGCCGTCGCCGAAGTGCCCGGCCTGGGCCATCCCACCCGCGATCACCGAGATCGCCTCGGCCGTCGACAGGCTGCCGCTCGGCTTCTTCAACTGCGTCCGACCATCCACGGTGGACCCGTTGCGCAGCTCGCGGAAGATCCGCACCACGCGGCGCACCTCGTCCAGCGCGGGCGGCTCGGCGGGCAGTTGCAGCGACCGGCCGAGCTGGGCAGCCCGAGCCGTCACGATCCGCACCTCGTCGTCCTCGGTCGCGGGCGGCGGCAGCACGACGGTGTTGAACCGGCGGGCCAGCGCCGACGACATCTGGTTCACGCCGCGGTCGCGGTCGTTGGCCGTCGCGATCACGGTGAAGCCCGGCACGGCCTGCACGTGCAGGTTCAGCTCCGGCACCGGCAGCGCCTTCTCGGACAGGATCGTGATGAACGAGTCCTGCACCTCGGCGGGCATCCGGCTCAGCTCCTCGACCCGCGCCACCGCGCCGGTCCGCATCGCCCGCAGCACCGGACTCGGCACCAGCGCGACCTCGCTCGGCCCCTCGGAGATCAGCCGCGCGTAGTTCCAGCCGTACCGGACGGACTCCTCGCTGGTGCCCGCCGTGCCCTGCACGACGAGCGTCGAGTCGCCGCTCACCGCGGCCGCCAGGTGCTCGGACAGCCACGACTTCGCCGTGCCGGGCACACCGACCAGCAGCAGCGCCCGGTCCGTCACGAGCGTGCCGACGGCCACCTCCACCAGCCGCCTGCTGCCCACGTACTTCGGCGTGATCACCGTGCCGTCGGGCAGCGTGCCGCCCAGCACGTACGTCACCACGGCCTGCGGCGACATGAGCCAGCGCGGCGGGCGGGGCCGGTCGTCCGCCGCGGCCAACGCCGCCAGCTCGGCGGCGTACTGCTGTTCCGCGGCGGGCCGCAGCACGGTTTCGGTCGTCACTGGACGGGTTCCTTCCGGTCGAAAGCCTGGCTGAGTTTCATGCGGAGCCGCAGCACCTCGAGTTCGACCGAGTGCTCCGGCCACCGCTGGGTGATGAGCGCCCAGTTCGCGCCGAGCACCTCCGCGTCGCCGCGGGCCAGCAGCACGGCGGGCGGGCGCCCGGCCCGCCACCTCGGGTCGCGCATCGCGGCGTACCGGCCGAGCAGCGCCGCCGTCGACTCCGCCGACCACGGCGCGGGCAGCTGCGAGCACGCGTGGTCCAGCAGGTCGTAGTTCCACTGGTGCGACACCGCGATCACCGTGCGGGCGGACAGCTCCGCGGGCAGCGACGCCAGCATCTCCAACTGCTCCATGCCCGTCAGCGTCCGCGTCGCCGCCACCGCCCACGGGCTCGCGTCGACCGCCACCGCCAGCCGCTGCGCCACCCCGCGCAGCAGCGCCGCGGCCCACGGGCCACCGCTCAGCACCTCCGCCGCACCCTCGTCGTCCGTCGCGAGCCGAGCCGTCCAGTACGCCGCGGGCACGCTCGCCGCCGCGGCCCGCAACCTGCCCGCGACGCCGACCTCGGACCCGTCGCGCTGGAGGTCGCGCGCCTCGTCCCGGCCCGGCAGCGCCTCGGCCCACAGCTCGTCGGCCCGCACGTCGAAGCCGTCCTCCACCAGGTGCAGGCCGCGGTCCAGCCGTTCGGCTGCCCGCGCCGCCAACGCCGACCCCGGCAGCATCCGCAGCAGCCGCACCGCCTCGTCGTGCACGCCGATCGCCCGGTCGTCCAGCGCCGCTTCCAGCAGCTCCTCGTCCTCGGGGCCGAGCCCCGTCTCCACCGCGGTCACCAGCGCCTGCCGGTCCACCGCCCGCCGCTGCGCCGCGAACTGCTCGACCAGGAACGCCCGCGTGCCCACCGGGTCGACCCGCCGCGCCCGACGCAGCGCGGCCAGCCGCCGCGCGCTCGGCAGGTCGAGCACCTCGCCCAGGGGGACCAGCTCGGCCGACACCCCGGAACCGGTCGCCCACGCCCACCCAGGCCGCGTCCCCGCCAGCCACCGGCCGCGCGACCCCAGCACCGCGGCCACCGCCGCCCGCAAGCCCGGATGCGTCGTGCCCAGCACCAGCAGCTCCGGCAGCGACCGGTGCTCGGCCACCTCACCCGCCGCACGGGCCTTGCCGCACCACTCGGTCAGCAGCACCTGGTCGTCCACCGCCGCGATGTGGGTGAACACCTCCCGCGCCGCCTCACCGACGATCCGCTCGGCCGTGCTCGGCGCGGCCTCCAGCTCGGCCACCTCCACGGCCACCGGCAGCGCCGCTCCGAACGCGGCGGGCCCACCCGCCGCGCAGTCGTCCAGCAGCGCCTCCGGACCGCCACCGCCGCGGTGCGCACCGACCAGCAGCCGCCGCACCGCGTCCTCCCACTCGACCCGCACGCTCACACCGCACGCCCCAGCGCGGTCACCGGCACCACCCGGCGCCTGCGGCCGACCAGCGTGCGGCCCGTGGCGCGAACGGGCACGCAGCGCGGACGGGACTGGGCGGCGAGCAGCTCGCGCAGGGCCGCGGCCAGCAAGGGCAGGTCGTTCACGGGGGTGCCTCCGGCGGGAGTGGAAGGGGTGGTCACGCGACGACCTCGGGAGCCCCGCCCGGCTCGGCGACCGCGCCGAGCCGCAGGCCGTGGCCGTCCCAGAGGCCCCAGGCGTCGAAGGGTTCGCCGCCGGTGACGGCCAGCGCGCGGTCGAGCGCCGCGTCGCCTCGCACGGGCAACCCGCGGCGGCCCGCGTCGACCAGGAAGCGGAGGTCGCCGCTCGCGCGCACGGCACCGCAGCCGAGCGGGTGCAGGCGCTGCCACGGGTCGGCGCGGAGCGCGGGTTCCAGGCCCGCCACGGCCTCCCGCCACGTCGACGCCACCGGGATCGCCTGAGCCCGCCGCTCGCCGACCAGCTCGCCGACGACCACGCGGTGCGGGGGGACACCGGGGTACGGGTGCAGCGTGCCCGTCACCTCGGCGCCGTGGGGCAGCGGCGGCACCGGCTTCCCACCGCCGCCGAGGTGCTTGACGCCGACGACCCACTCGGCCCGGTCGCGCCCCCAGACCCACTGGCGGACCGTGCGGAACGGCCCGTCGTCCGTCTCCAGCCGCAGCAGCGCGACCCAGCGGTCCGACCAGCCCGGCGCGGCGCGCACCTGCTCCTCGGGGACGGTGAAGCCCAGCCGGGCCCGCACGACGTCGCCCAGCGGCCCCTCAGCGGTCTCGGAGAGCCGCGCCAGCAGGTGCAGACCCCCGAGGCGATCCGCGGCGTCCACGGCCCACTGCGGGCCTCCCGCGGCCACGACCTCGCGCAGCTCGCCGACCGCCGCCGCCAGACCGGGGGCCTTCGCGTCGACCATCCGGGCGGTGATCGAGTGCCACCAGGCCGCGTCCCGGCCCGGCAGACCGGCGATGCCGGAACCCGCGAGGTCGCTCAGCCAGTCGCGCAGCGCCGCGACACCGCCGCGCACCGCCTCCTCGCGCTTGAGCGCCGTCTTCTCCTTGGCGCGGGCCCGGCGCTCCTCCGCCTCCGGCGACGCGTCGACGGGCGCCGCGACCGCGTGCCGCTTCGACACCCAGTCGGACACCCAGTCCGGCACGGCCTCCTCGGCCGCGACCGCCACCTCGCCGCGGGCGTGCAGCAGCTGCACGGCCACCGCGTGCTTGCAGGGGAACTTCCGCGACGGGCACGAGCACCTGCTCGCCCGGTCGCCGAGGTCGACGCACACGCGGTACGGGTTCTTGCCGCTGCCGGGGCACAACCCCCACAGCACCGCGGGGGTGCGGCCGAGGCCCGTCCACCCCGCGACCCCGGCCAGCCGGGTGGCGCCGCTCGCCACCTGGCCGTCCGGTGCCAGCTCCAGCACTGCCTGTGCGTCCATGGTCAAGAAGCTATCGGCGACCACCGACAAAAACTGGTCAGTCCAGGTCAGGACCCCTGCGAGCCCACGACCACGCGTACTTCGGGTCCTCGGTCCCCAGCGCCGCCTCGCCCAGTTCCAGCGGGCGGAACGTGTCGACCATGACCGCGGTCTCGTCGAAGTGGTCGACGCCCAGCGACGCCTCCACCGCGCCCGGCTGCGGGCCGTGCGAGCAGCCCGACGGGTGCAGCGACAGCGACCCGATCCCGATGCCGGAACCCTTGCGGGCCTCGTAGTTCCCGCCGACGTAGAACATCAGCTCGTCGGAGTCCACGTTGGCGTGGTTGTAGGGCACCGGCACGGACAGCGGGTGGTAGTCGACCTTGCGCGGCACGAACGAGCAGACCACGAAGTTCGGCCCCTCGAACGTCTGGTGCACGGGCGGCGGCTGGTGCACGCGGCCGGTGATCGGCTCGAAGTCGCGGACGTTGAACGCCCACGGGTACAGGCAGCCGTCCCAGCCGACGACGTCGAACGGGTGGTTGGCGTAGGTGAACCGGGTCAGGCCCGCGCGGTGCCGCACCAGCACGTCCACGTCCTCGCCGTCGACCAGCAGCGGCTCCACCGGGCCGCGCAGGTCGCGCTCGCAGTACGGCGAGTGCTCCAGGAACTGGCCCTTGCCCGACAGGTACCGCTTCGGGGGGCCGACGTGCCCGGTGGCCTCCAGGACCAGGACGTCCATCGGCTCGTCCGGGACCACCCGGTAGGTGCACGACGTGGGGATCACGACGTAGTCGCCGTCACCGACGGTGATCGCGCCGTAGACGGTCTCGACCGTGCCGCTGCCGCTGCGCACGTAGAGCAGCTCGTCACCCGCGGCGTTGCGGTAGAGCGGGCTCGGCGCGGACGCGACCACGAACGAGATCACCACGTCGGGGTTGCCGAACAGCGTGCGCCTGCCGGTCACGGCGTCCGCGCCCTCCGGCCAGGACAGGTCCTGCGTCCTGAAGTGGCGCGGCTTCAGCGGCAGGTTCGGCGTGGTCGCCCCTCGGGTCTCCGCCACGGTCTGCGCGTCCACGATCGCGGTCGGCAGGAAACGGTGGTAGAGCAGTGCGGAGTCGGACGAGAAACCCTCCACGCCCATGAGCTCCTCCGCGTAGAGACCACCCTCCGGATCGCGGAACTGGGTGTGGCGCTTTCGGGGGATCTCACCGACTTGGCGGTAGTACGCCATGATCACTCCGGGCGTTCGATAGTCGGACATCTTTGTTCATTGACCGATACGCCACTAGCGTGTCAGCCGTGTCAAGCGCCTTCGAACTCCGTGCGCCAGGTCCACGCGGTACTCCGCCCCTGCTGGCAAGGCTTGTCGACGATGCCGCGTTGTTCCCCCCGGGCAACGCGTCGATGCCCGACGCGGTGCGCGGGCACCTCGACGCGCGCGTCGGGGAGTGGGCAGGTGCGATCGGCCTGTTCCTGTGTCCAGCGTCACGATTGGCCGAGTTGATCACTGAGTTGATCAAGGTCAAGCCGGTCAAGCCGATCGCCCTCTCGTTGGTCATCGACACCGGCCTCGGCGGTGTCCCCAAGGCCGTGTCGATCGTCGAATCCCGCAGCGAACTGCTCGCCCTGCGCATGGTCGAGATGCCCGCGCCGTCCGACGTGGACGAGGTGTGGCTCGAACGCGTGTCGGAGTTCGTGCCCGAGGACGTGATCCGCGTGGTCGAGCCGAGGCGCGGGGGCGCCGAGTGGCTCGACGGCGTGCGCCGCGTCATCGAGCACGGGAGCTGGCCCAAGCTGCGCTGCGGCGGCGTCAGCAAGGAGAACTTCCCCAGCGTCGACGAGGTCGCCGACTTCCTCGCCGTGGTCACCCACAGCGGGGTCGCCTTCAAGGCCACCGCCGGTCTGCACCACGCCGTGCGGCAGACCGACGAGGTCACCGGCGTCACCCACCACGGGTTCCTCAACCTGCTCGTCGCGACCGCGCGGTCGCTCTCGGGCGGCGACGTCCGGGGCGCGCTGGCCAGCACCGACGGTGCGGCGCTCGCGGCCGAGGCGAGCAAGCTGGCCGACCCGGCGGCGCACGCCGTCCGCGGCGTCTTCGCGTCCTACGGGTCGTGCTCCCTCGCCGACCCGATCGCCGACCTCGACGCGCTGGACCTGCTGTGACCTGGATCGACGACCCGGCGTTCACCGCCGACGAGCCGTTCGGCCCGCAGACGCTGCCCTACGGCGTCGTCGACGCGGGCGTCGCGGTGCGCGTGGGCGACCACGCCCTGCCGCTGCGCCCGCTCGCGGGCTACCTCGGCGACCGCCTGGCCGACCTGGTCTCCGCCGACACGCTCGACCCGCTGCTGCGGGCCGGACGGCCCGCGTGGAGCGAACTGCGCGCCCGGCTCGTGGAGGCGGTGGCCCTGACCGCCGCCCCGCGCGGCGCGTCGCTCGTGCCGGTCGAGGGCGCCGTCCTGCCCTTCACCGTCGCCGACTACGTCGACTTCTACTCGTCGCGGCACCACGCGGAGAACGTCGGCAAGATCTTCCGACCGGACAACGCCGCGCTGCCGCCGAACTGGACGCACCTGCCGATCGGCTACCACGGCCGCGCGGGCACGGTCGTCGTGTCCGGCACGAACGTCGTGCGCCCGCACGGCCAGCGCCACGGCAAGCCGCACCCCGAGTTCGGGCCCAGCGGGCGGCTCGACGTCGAGGCCGAGGTCGGCTTCGTCTGCGGCGGCCCGGTCGCGTCCCGGCTGTCCACGTCGCGGGCGGTCGAGCACGTGTTCGGCGTGGTGCTGCTCAACGACTGGTCCGCCCGCGACGTGCAGGCGTGGGAGTACCAGCCGCTCGGACCGTTCCTCGGCAAGTCGTTCGCCACCTCCGTCTCCGCGTGGATCACCCCGCTGGAGGCGTTCGCGGTCGCCCGGATCACCCCGCCGCCGCTGCCCAACCCGATCCACGACTACCTCGTCGAGGACCAGCCGTGGGGGCTCGACCTGAGCATCGAGGTCGAGTGGAACGGCACCGTCGTGTCCAGGCCGCCGTTCCGCGAGCAGTCGTGGACGTTCGCGCAGCAGCTCGCGCACCTGTCGGTGAACGGCGCTACGGTGCGACCGGGCGACCTCATCGCGTCCGGCACGGTCTCCGGGCCCGAACGCGACGAGCGCGGCTCGTTCCTCGAACTCAGCTGGGGCGGCAAGCACCCGGTGGCGCTGTCCGACGGCGTCGAGCGGACCTTCCTGGAGGACGGCGACACGGTGCGCATCACCGCCACCGCCCCCGGTGAGGACGGCTCGCTCGTCGGCCTGGCCGAAGTGGTCGGCACGATCGAGCCCGCCGACGGGAAGTAGGGCACCTTGGTCCGACCGCACTCCGACCCGCGCGGACGGCTCCCCGTGCCCGTGGCGGCGTCGAAGGAGAGCTCGCTGACCCTGGAACGGGGTCTCGCCCTGCTCCAGGCGGTCGCCGACGCGGAGACCGACGCGCCGAGCATCAGCGAGCTGGCCGCCGCGATCGGCGCGAGCCGGGCGGCGGTCTACCGGCTGCTCGTCCCGCTCCAGGCCAGGGGCCTGGTCCGGCGCGAGGGGTCGAAGGTGCGGTTGGGGCTCGGCGTGCTGAGGCTGGCCGCGAACGTGCTGCCGCAGCTGCGGATGGCGGCGCAGCCCGCCCTGCGGGAACTGGCCGACCAGGTCGGCGCGACGGCACACCTCACCGTCGCCGACGGCAGCGAGGCCCAGGCGGTCGCCGTGGTCGAACCGTCGTGGACGGCGTTCCACGTCGCCTACCGGGTCGGCAGCAGGCACCCGGTGCACCGCGGTGCCGCGGGCAAGGCCATCGGCCTGCCCCCGGACGTGAAGCAGTGGGTGCAGTCGACCGGCGAACTCCAGCCCGGCGCGTACGGGGTCGCGTCACCGGTGCGGGGCGTGCCCGGACTGCGGGCCAGCGTGGGCGTGGTGGCCCTGGAGAAGCTGGACGGGGAGTCGATCGGGCCCAGGGTGCTCCAGGCCGCGCAGGACGTCGCGGCGGCGCTGAAGTAGGCCTACCCGAAGATCGCCGCCCACAGTGCGACGAGGGTGAAGGCGGCGAACACGAATCCCGCCACTCGCTGGATCAGGTGGGTGGGGATGCGGCCCGCGATCTTCCGGCCCACGAGCACCGCGATCCCGGCCACGGCCGTCAGCGCCAGCCACGCGCCGATGCCCACGGCGACCGGCGTGCCGTAGCGGGCGGTCAGGCCCGCGGTCGCCAACTGCGAGGCGTCACCCCACTCGGCCGCGAACAGCACGCCGAACGACGTGAGCGCGGACCGCAGGAACGGGGTGGCGGTGGCGCCGGAGCGCGCGGCGTCGGACTCGTCGTCGTCCGCCGTGGAGAAGCCCTCGCGGAGCAGCATGAACGCGCCGACACCGAACAGGACCGCGACGACGGCGGCGACGACCTGGTCCGGCAGCAGGGTGATGGCGCTGCCGAACGCGACCGCCACGACGCACTGCACGGCGAACGCGGAGACCACGCCGACGAACACCGGCCAGGCGCGGTAGCGCGTCGTCAGCACGAGGGTCGCCACCATCGTCTTGTCCGGCAGTTCTGCCAGGAAGATGATGGCGAAGGTGGTCGCCAGGGCGATGAATGAGGTGGCCACGAGACTCCAGTCCGCATTGGACCCGGACGGAGGCGCGACAGACCCCGACCGGGTGTGTTGCACTACCCGGCCGGAGGTCTCGTTCGCCCACACGCGGTGGGTGAGGGACCGGATCCCCGCACTGGCGGATCAGTATGTCGATCACCTCGCCGCGCCACAGCCGTTGACTGGCGCTGGTGGCAGCGGGAACTACTCCCCTCTGGCACCACCCATGCTACAGCCCGCACGTGTCTGCGGCAGTGTCGACCGCGGCACAGTCCCGGCCCCGGCGGGACCTAGGTCCTACCCGAACGAGGGACCGTCGCACCTGCTCAGACGTGGTGCGGCGGACCTACGTTCGAAGCGTGGAAGTACTGGATCTCGCGCGGTGGCAGTTCGGCATCACCACCGTCTACCACTTCTTGATGGTGCCGCTGACGATCGGCCTGTCGCTGCTGGTGGCCTGCGTGCAGACCGCCTGGGTGCGCACGGGCGACCGGCGCTACTACGCGATGACCAAGTTCTGGGGGAAGCTGCTGCTGATCAACTTCGCCATGGGCGTGGTGACCGGCATCGTGCAGGAGTTCCAGTTCGGTCTCACGTGGAGCGCGTACTCGCGGTTCGTCGGCGACGTGTTCGGCGCCCCGCTGGCGATGGAGGGCCTGGTCGCGTTCTTCGTCGAGTCGACCTTCCTCGGCCTGTGGATCTTCGGCTGGGACCGGCTGCCCAAGAAGGTCCACCTCGCGTGCGTGTGGGCGTTCTCGCTGGCCACCATCGCGTCCGCCTACTTCATCCTCGCCGCCAACTCGTGGATGCAGCACCCCGTCGGCGTCGAACTCGTCGACGGCCGCGCCCGGCTCACCTCGATCTGGGCGGTGCTGACCAACAACACCGTGCTCGCCGCGTTCCCGCACACGATCTTCGGCGCCTTCATGGTCGCCGCCACGTTCCTGGTCGGCATCTCCGCATGGCACCTGTGGCGGAAGTCGGCCGAGGAACCGGTGTGGCGCTCGTCGTTGAAGCTCGGCACGTGGGTCGGCGTCGTCGCGTTCGCGGGCGTCGCCATCAGCGGCGACCTCCAGGGCAAGCTGATGTTCGAGCAGCAGCCGATGAAGATGGCCGCCGCCGAAGCCCTGTGCCACACCGAACGACCCGCGAGCTTCTCGGTGTTCGCGATCGGCGACGTGACCCGCGCGGACTGCGAGAGCGTCAAGAACATCACCGTCCCCGCACTGCTGTCCTTCCTGGCGCACAACGACTTCACCAGCGAGGTCAAGGGACTCGACGAGCTCGTCCCGATGTACCAGGAGAAGTACGGCACGAACTACCCGGTCGACCCGCAGCTCGGCGAGCTGTCCGGCAAGCCGATCGACTACGTGCCGGTGCTGCCCGTGACGTACTGGGGCTTCCGCCTGATGATCGGCTTCGGCGCGATCTCGACCGGCGCGGGCCTGCTCGCGCTGTGGCTCACCCGCCGGGGCCGCGTGCCGAGCGGCCGGTGGTTCCCGATCGCCGCGCTGGCGAGCACCGCCACCCCGTTCCTCGCCAACAGCGCGGGCTGGATCTTCACGGAGATGGGCCGCCAGCCGTTCGTGGTCGTGCCCAACCCGTCCGGTGTGGACGGGGTCTGGATGTTCACCGCCCGAGCGGTCTCGTCGTCCACGGTGGGCGAGGTCCTCACCTCGCTGATCACGCTCACGCTGGTCTACGGCGTCCTGGCGTGCGTCGAGGTCTTCCTGATCAGGCGCTACGTGCGAGCGGGCGTGGCGGGCGTGCTGCCGCCCGAACCACCACCGGCCGCCGAGAAGACCGACGCGCTCGCCTTCGCCTACTGAGAGAGGGGACCACCGTGGAAACGCTCTGGTTCTGCGTGATCGCCCTGCTCTGGCTGGGCTACTTCTTCCTGGAGGGCTTCGACTTCGGCGTCGGCATGCTCCTCCCCGTCCTGGGACGCGACGAGCGGGAACGCCGCGTCATGATCAACACCATCGGGCCGGTCTGGGACGGCAACGAGGTGTGGTTGATCGTCGCGATCGGTGCCACGTTCGCGGCGTTCCCCGGCTGGTACGCGTCGCTCATCAGCACGGTGTACCTGCCCGTGCTGGTGTTCCTGCTGGCGCTGATCGGCCGGGGAGTCGCCTTCGAGTACCGCGGCAAGGTCGACTCGGTCCGCTGGCGCGCCCGGTGGGACGGGGTGATCGTCGTCTGCTCCTGGCTCGCGCCGCTGACCGTCGGCCTGCTGATCGCGTCCACCGTGCTCGGCCTGCCGATCGACGCCGAGGGCAACCGGGTGGGCTCGCCGTTCGCGTCGCTGCGCTGGGACACCCTCCTCGGCGCCGCCGCGA
Source organism: Umezawaea sp. (assembly GCF_057122925.1). Classification (NCBI taxonomy): domain Bacteria; kingdom Bacillati; phylum Actinomycetota; class Actinomycetes; order Pseudonocardiales; family Pseudonocardiaceae; genus Umezawaea; species Umezawaea sp. The sequence continues at coordinate 28,122 of NZ_DBNGPQ010000128.1, forward strand.
TCACCGGGTACGCCCTGGTGCACGGCGCGGTCTTCACCGCGCTGAAGACCGAGGGCGACATCCGGCTGCGAGCCCGCGCCCTCGCCCTGCGGCTCGCGCCGCTCGCCCTCCTGCCGCTGCTGGTGCTGCTCCTCGTCGTGCAGGTGCGCTCCGGCTCGGTGTGGACCTGGGCCGCCGCGATCCTGGTCGCGCTCGCGGCGTTCGCGGCGATGGCCAGGCTCGCCCTCGGCCGCGAGGGCCAGTCGTTCGCGCTGATGGGGCTGACCATCGTCGCCGCCGTGACCGCCCTGTTCGGCGCCCTCTACCCGAACGTCCTGCCCTCCACGCTGGACCCGGCCTACTCCCTGACCGTCGCGGGCGCCGCCTCCAGCCCCTACACGCTCACGGTCATCACCTGGGTCGCCGCGTTCGGCACCCCGGCCGTGCTGATCTACCAGGGGTGGACCTACTGGGTGTTCCGCAAGCGCATCGGCACCCGCCACATCCCGCCCGTGCACGTCCCGTCGTCGTGAAGGGGCCGCTCGGCGCGCTGCCCGCGCTGTCCCGCTCGGCCAGGTGGGCGCTGGTCTGGTGCGCCGCGCTCGCCGTGGCCACCGCCGTCGCCACGGTCGTGCAGGCCGTGGCGCTCGCGACCGTCCTGACCGGCGGCTCGACGTGGTTCCCGCTGGCGACCGCGGTCGTCGCCCGCGCCGTCCTGGCGTGGGTGACGGAATCGGTCGCGGCCCGCGCCGCCGCGGGCGCGAAGGAGGAACTGCGGGCCGCGCTGCTCGACCGCTCGCTCGCGCTCGGACCGTCGTGGATCGCGGCCCGCGGACCCGCCGAACTCGCGGTGCTCGCCACCAAGGGCCTCGACGCGCTCGACGCCTACTTCACCAAGTACCTGCCCGCGCTGGTCACGACCGTCGTCGTCCCACCGCTGGTCGGCGCGTGGATCCTGATCACCGACCCCACGTCGGCGCTGCTGATCGCCCTCACCATCCCGCTGATCCCGGTCTTCGCGATCCTCATCGGGCTGTTCACCCAGCGGCGGGTGGCGCACGCGGCCGACGTCACCGAACGCCTCTCCGGCTACCTGCTCGAACTCGTCCGGGCCCTCCCGGTGCTGACCGCGTTCAAGCGGGCCGCGGCTCAGGCGAAGGCGGTCCGCGAGGTCGGTGACCGCCACCGCGGGGCCACGATGGGCACGCTGCGGGTGGCGTTCCTGTCCGCGCTGGTGCTGGAGATCGCCGCGTCGCTCTCGGTCGCGCTGATCGCCGTCGGCATCGGCCTGCGACTCGTCTCGGGCGAACTGACGCTGGTCACCGGTCTGGTGGTGCTGATCCTCGCCCCGGAGTGCTACCTGCCGCTGCGGGCGGCGGGGGCGGCCCACCACGCCAGCGAAGACGGCCTGGAAGCCGTCCGCCGAGTAGCCGAGATCACCGAAACCCCAGCTCAAAGCCCGCACACACGTCAAGAACAACCCCCACCCGTCCCAGGGGGGCGTCCCAGCACCAGCCTACCGCCCTCACCCGGTCGAGACGCGGATGTGGATCTTGCCTGTGGACAACCGGTCAACCTGTGGACAACCTGCGGCCAAACGGGTGACGTCGTCCTGGACGTCCGCGACCTGCGCGTTCGCCGACGCGACCGGGACGCGCCCGACGGTGCCGGCTTCACGGTGCGCGCGGGCGAGGTCCACCGGCTCGACGCGCCCAGCGGCGCGGGCAAGTCGACGACGCTGGCCGTGCTGCTCGGATTCGTGGAACCGGACTCGGGACAGGTCCTGGTCTGCGGAAAAGAGCTGTCCACTGTGGACAAGACCGCGTGGAGGCGTGCCGTCGCGTGGGTGCCGCAGCGGCCCGCGTTCGCCGGGGTCACGGTCGCCGACGAGCTGGAACTGGCCACCGGCCGCCGACCGGAACCCGCCGAACTGGCCGACGTCGCCGCCGAGCACCTGTGTGACCGGCGTGTTGCCGACCTGTCCACAGGTGAGCGGCAGCGGGTGGCCGTCGCCAGGGCCCTGCTGAAGGTCCGCGCCGGGGCGCGGGTGCTGCTGCTCGACGAACCGACCGCCCACCTGGACCCGCCGACGGCCGCCCTGGTGATGGCGGCCGTGCGGCGGGTCGCCGCCGACGGCGTCGCGGTGCTGCTCGCGACGCACCGGGTGGTGGAGGCGGCGGACGAACCGCGCGCCCGGACGACCGCCCCCGCCGACGAGGAGCGGGCGGACGGCGGCCGGGCACCGGGTCGGCTGCTGACCGCGCGGGCGTTCGCGGGAGCGCTGCTCGGCATCGCCGCACTGGGCAGCGGCGTGGCGCTGAGCGCGTTCGCCGCGTACCTGATCGCCCGCGCCGCCGAACAGCCGCCGATCCTCACCCTGTCGGTCCTCGTGGTCGGCGTGCGGACGTTCGCCCTGGCCAAGGGTGTGCTGCGCTACCTCGAACGGCTCGTGTCGCACGAGGCCGCGTTCCGGCTCGCGGGCGACCTGCGGGTGCGGCTGTGGGAAGCGCTCGTCCGGCTCGGCCCCGCGCGGATGCGGCGAGACACCCTCCAACGCCTCGTGGACGACACCGACACGGTCCGCGACCTCGTGCCGCGCGTGCTGCTGCCCCCGATCGTGGCGGTGGGCGTCAGCGCGGGCGTGGTGGTGCTGTTCAGCCTCATCCTCCCCGCGGCGGGCCTCGCGCTGGCGGTCGCGCTGCTCGTCGGCGGACTGGCCGCGCCCGCCGTGGCCATCGCGGTCGAACGACGGGCCACCACCGCGCTCGCCACCGGCCGCCGACGGCTCGGCGCGGACGTGTTCACCCTGCTCGACGCGGCACCCGACCTCATCGCGTTCGGCGCGCACGAGCGCAAGCGCGCCGAGGTGGCGCGCCACGACGCCGAACTCGTCCGGCAGACCCGCAGGCAGGCGCTGGGCGCCGGAGCGGCCACCGCCGTCCTCCAGCTGACCACCGGTCTCGCCTCGCTGGTGTGCACGGCCCTCGCGCTCGGCACCGTCGACCCGCTGCTGGTCCCGGTGCTCGGTCTCGTGCCGCTCGCGCTGGCCGAGACGCTCGCCGGGCTGCCCGCCGCCGCCCAGCAGCGGGCCGCGCTGCGCCAGGCCCACCGGCGGCTGGCCGAGGTGATCGACGGCGACGTCCTGCCGGAACGGCCGGACGGCATCGGCTGGCCGGGCGCCGAACCGGTGCTCACCGACGTCGACCTCGACCTGCCCGTGGGCTGGACGGCCGTCGTCGGACCGTCGGGCGCGGGCAAGTCGACGCTGTTCGCGTTCCTGCTGGGCTTCCTCGGCGCGCCCGCGGCGGCACCGAGGATCGCCTGGTGCCCGCAGGAACCACAGCTCGTGTCCACGACGCTGCGCGAGAACCTGCGGATGGCCGACCCGCACGCCGACGACGACCGGCTGCGCGAGGCCCTGCTGCTCGCGGGCCTGCCGGAGTGGGTGGACCGGCTCGACGTGCTGATCGGCAACGGCACGCTGTCCGGCGGTGAGGCCCAGCGGGTCGCGCTCGCCAGGACGCTGCTGCACGACGCCGACCTGGTGCTGCTCGACGAACCCACCGCGCACCTGGACGAGCCGACCGCGCGAGCGCTGCTCGACCGGCTGGAGGTCGCGCTGCGCGGTCGGACCGTCGTCCACATCACCCACCGGCCCGAGGAGGCCGCGCGGGCCGACCTGGTGCTGGACGTCGCCGACGGGCGGGTTCGGGAGCGGGCCTACCGTTGAGCCCCGTGGACCCCAGGCAGGTGCTCGCCGCGTCGACCGAGATCACGACGGCCGCGCTGGAGGGCGACGACCCCGACGCGGTGCTGCCGCTCGTCGTGCGCTCCGCCGCCGCGCTCGCCGAGGCCGACCTCGGGCTCGCGATGCTGACCGCGGAGGACGGGCGGCTGGTCGTGGAGGCGTCCCACGGCTTCGGCTTCGACGGCGACCCCGTCGGCTCGGTGCTGTCCGCGCGGTCCGCCGCCGCCCGCGCGGCCCGCGGCGGGGTGCCGGTGGTCGCAGACGACGTCACCACCGACCCGCGCACGGCCCCGTTCGTGCCCAAGTCGCTGCGCGGGTACGGCCCGTTCGCCGTCGCGCCGTTCGGCACCCGTGAACGCGAGATCGGCGCGCTGGCGGTGTACCGCAAGCGCGGGGCGCCGCCGTTCGAACCGGGCACCGTGGACCTGCTGGCCGCGTTCGCCGCGCAGGCCGGGCTCGCCGTCGTGCTCGCGGAGGGGTCGACCGCCCGGCAGCGGGTCGCCGTCTACCAGGAGCGGGAGCGGATCGCCCGCGACCTGCACGACGTGATCATCCAGCGGCTGTACGCGACCGGTGTGCAGCTCGACCTGCTCGGACGGCGGCTGGGCAAGCAGCTCGACGCGCGGGAGTCCGCCCGGCTCGTCGAGGCCGTCGACCAGCTTGACGAGACGATCGCCGAGGTCAGGGCCACCGTGCGCGCCCTGCGCAGCACCGAGCCCGGCAAGGCCGCCGACAGGGACCTGGTGGACTCGGTGCGCGCCGAGGTGCGGACAGCGGGCGAGCTGCTGGGCTTCGCGCCCGAGCTGGACGTGCGGGGCGACCCCGGCGACGTGCCCGCCCCGCTCGCCGACCACGCCCGCGCGGCCCTGCGCGAAGCCCTGTCCAACGTCGTCCGGCACTCCGGCGCGCACTCGGTGCGGGTCGACCTGCACCGCGAACCCGACCGGCTGCTGCTGCGGGTCGTCGACGACGGCTGCGGCATCCCGCGCGGCGTCGCCAGGCGCGGGCTGAGGCACCTGGAGGAGCGGGCGGTCGCGGCGGGCGGGCGGTCCGACGTGACGTCGTCACCGCGGACCGGGACGACGATCACGTGGCAGGTGCCGCTGTGACCGGTGGTCAACAGCGCTCCGCCTTCGACGGCCGCGGGGTGACCGCCTCCAGCGGTGAGGTCGACGGCGGGGCGACCAGACCTAGCGCGACCGCCTCGCCACCCACGCGGCGGCCTGGGTGCGGCGTTCCATTCCCAGTTTCGCGAGCACGGACGTGACGTAGTTCTTCACGGTCTTCTCCGCCACGAACAGCCGCTCGGCGATCTGCCGGTTGGTCATGCCCTCGCCGATGAGGTCCAGCACGCGCCGCTCCTGGTCGGTCAACGACGCGAGCACGTCGGGCTCGGCCGGGCGGCGCATGCGGTCCAGGACGCGGGCCGTGGTGACCGGGTCGAGCAGGGAGCGGCCCGCCGCCACCTCGCGGACGGCGGTCACCAGGTCCTGGCCCCTGACCTGTTTCAGCAGGTAGCCGGACGCGCCCGCCATGATGGCCCCCACCAGGGCCTCCTCGTCGTCGAACGCGGTGAGCACCAGGCAGCGCGGCCCGTCGGGGAGGGCGCGCAGGCGCTTGCACAGCTCCACGCCGTTGCCGTCGGGGAGCTGGACGTCGACCACGGCCACGTCGGGCATCGCGAAAGAAGCTCTGGCGACCGCCTCGGCGACCCCACCCGCCTCCGCGACGACCTGGATGTCGTCCTCGTCGTCCAGCATTTCGCGCAGTCCCCTGCGCACCACCTCGTGGTCGTCCACTAGCAACACGCGCACCGGCACGAAACAACCGTACGGCGAATGCCGGTTCACGAGTGCCCCTCGTGTTGACACAGTTCAAGGATGGTCGTTCGCCCCATCGAGGAAGCCGACCGGATAGTGGTCGGTCGTCTGGTGCTGGAACTTCAACGCGCCCACACGGCGGTCGCGCACGGGGAGGTGTTCTTCCCCGCCAGCCTTCCCGGTTTTCTCGTGGAGCAGCAGGACCGCGTGCTCGGCCTGCTGACCTACACGACCAGCGGCCCGGTGATGGAGATCGTCACCATCGACGCGCTCCGCAGGGGCCGGGGGGTGGGCAGCTCCCTGGTCGACGCGGCGGTCGTGCGCGCGCGGGAACTCGGGTGCACGCGCATCCGGCTGACGACGACGAACGACAACCTGGACGCGATGCGCTTCTACCAGCGGCGCGGGTTCAAGTTGGCGGCGCTGCGGCCGGACGCGGTGCGCGAATCGCGCCGCCTCAAACCGGAGATACCGGTTGTGGGGGACTACGGCATCCCCATCACCGACGAGCTCGACCTGGAAAGACGGGTGTCGATCCGCTAGTTGTGCACAACCTTTCCCCAAGGTTGTCCACAGGTTGTGCACAACCTGTGGCTAACGTCTCGGTAACGGGCTGAAGACCTCGTCCCAGGCTGCGGCGACCTGCCGCGCGCACGTCTCCGGCGCCACGCCGCCGACGCCGGTGCCGAGACCCGGCATGGCGATGGTGCGCACGACGTCGCGCACCGGCCTGCCGTCCTCCAACCTCCCCTCCTGCCACAGGCGCAGGACGGCCCTCGCCGCGAGGTACGGGTGCACCGTGTCCTCGGGCAGCCGCTCGCCGGGGTGGCGGACGGTGGGGGCGCTGATCAGCCAGTGCGGCTCGGGTTCGCCGGTGGACACCAGCATCGCCTCGCCGACGGGCAGTTCGCCGCCGTGCAGCGCGAGCACGGCGCTGCGCACCTGCGCCTCCACGTCGGGGAACGCCCGCGCGTAGACGGCGTCGATGCCGCCGCGCATCCAGCCGTAGGAGTTGGCCGGGCTGACCACAGCCTCGGCGATGATGTCGAGCACGGAGCCCCGGTGCACCCGGATCCCCGCTCGACCTTCCGCCACCGCGAGCCAGGCCGTGGCCAAGGGCTCGTCGACGGCGCACAACACGATTTGGGGAGCTGCCGGAGTGTTGATCTCACCCTCCGCATCGGGGGACACGCGGACAAGCATTCCAGTTGCGGCACCCACTTCGGAACCGGGTTGGGCACCGGTCGCTCTGGTGATCCTCGACTCAACGACGGTCGCGGCAGGTCACCCTCGTATTGTTGAGCCGTGCCGCGCATCGCTTATTTCGGGCCACAAGGGACGTTCACCGAGCAGGCCGCCATCGGCTTCGTCCAACCCGGACGGGACGAGCTCGTGCCGTTCGAGACCGTGCCGCAGGCGCTCGCCGCCGTCCGGAGCGGCGAGGTGGACGCCGCCTGCGTACCGGTGGAGAACTCCGTCGAGGGCGCCGTGCCCGCGACGATGGACGCGCTCGCCGAGGGCGAACCGCTGGTCGCGGTGGCCGAGACGGTGCTGCCGGTGCGCTTCAGCGTCCTGGTCCGCCCCGACACCGAGCCCGCGGCCGTGCGCACCGTCGCGAGCCACCCGCACGCGCTCGCGCAGGTGCGGCACTGGCTGGAGGCGAACCTCCCCGACGCCAAGGTCGTGTCGACGACGTCCACGGCCGCGGCGGCCGTCGCCGTCCAGCACGGCGAGTTCGACGCGGCCGTGAGCGCCCCGGTCGCCGTCAACCACTACCCGCTGCGCGAACTCGCGACCGGTGTGGCCGACGTGGCGGACGCGAAGACCCGGTTCCTGTACCTGCGCCGCCCCGGCGCGGTCCCGGAGCCGACCGGCGCGGACCGCACGTCCCTGGTCGTGACGACCGCCGACCGGGTGGGCGCGCTGTCGGAGCTGCTCGTGGAGCTGGCGCTGCGCGGGATCAACCTGACCAGGATCGAGTCCCGCCCCACCAAGGGCAGGCTCGGTGAGTACCGGTTCTACGTCGACCTGCTCGGCCACGTCGCCGAGCCGAGGGTGGGCGACGCCCTGGCGGCGCTGCACCGGCACTGCAGGCAGGTCCGGTTCCTCGGGTCGTACCCGCAGGCCGAGCCGACGGTGAGCGGCGAGCTGGTCGCCGCCACCAACGAGGACTTCACCGCGGCCGTCGACTGGGTCGCCGCGGTGCGACGAGGGGCGGGCGCGTGAAGCTGGTCCTGGTGCGGCACGGTGAGACCGCGTCCAACGTGAGGATGGTCCTCGACTCGCTGCCGCCGGGACCGCCGCTGACCGACCTCGGTCACGAGCAGGCGAACGTGCTCGCCGACGCGCTGGCCGACGAGCCCGTGGTGGCCGTCTGCGCCAGCACGGCGGTGCGGGCGCAGCAGACCGCGGCGCCCGTCGCCGCGAGGCACGGGATGGCCGTGCGGGTCGTGGAGGGCGTGCAGGAGATCTTCTGCGGCGACCTCGAGGGCCGGTCGGACCGCGAGGCCTACGGGGTCTTCGTCAAGACCGCCTCGGAGTGGGCGGACGGGCGGCTCGACCTGACGCTGCCGGGCGGGGAGAACGGTCGTCAGGTGGTCGACCGCTGCCTGGCCGCCATCGAGCGGATCACCGAGGGCGTCACCGGGGGGACGGTCGTGCTGGTCAGCCACGGCGGCGCCATCCGGCTGGCGGGGCAGGCGCTCGCGCCGAACGTCACGGCGAGCCTGGCCGCGGGAGGTCTGCTGCCCAACACCGGTCGAGTCGTCCTGGAACGGGACGGCGCCGGGTGGCGCTGCACCGCGTGGTCGGGCGTGGACATCGTCGTCGACTAGAACTGTTAGCGCGGCTCACTATTTCCGCAACCGCACCGGCAATTCGACGAGGCCGTTGTAGATGTACGTCGGCAATGGTTGGAGTTCCGCGGCGGGCACGGCGAGTTCCATGTCCGGAAAATGCGCGAAGAGTGCGGGCAGGGCGATTGATGCCTCCATTCGGGCTAGTGGTGCACCGATGCAGTGGTGCACCCCGTGGCCGAATGCGAGGTGGTCCCTGTCGGTCCGGGTCAGGTCGAACTCGTCGGCGGTGCGGCCGTGCGCCACGGGGTCGCGGCCCGCCGCGCCGAACGCCAGCATGATCGGTTCGCCAGCTCTGATCACGGTGTCGAACCCGAGGTCGACGTCCTCGACGGCGAAGCGCAGCGGGAGGTGCTGCACCGGGCCCTCGGCGCGCAGCGTCTCCTCGATCACGTCGATCCAGGTCGCGTCGCCCGCCTTGACCAGTTTGAGCTGGTCGGGGTGGGTGAGCAGCGCGGTGACGGCCTTGCACAGCAGGTTCGCCGTGGTGCCGCTGCCCGCGCCGATCATCAGGATCAGCGCCGCGTTGACCTCGTCCTCGGTCAGCTGGTCGTCACCGTAGCGGGCGGTGATGAGGTCGCTGGTCAGGTCGTCGCCCTTGACCATGTACTTCGTCGCGACCAGGGCGCCGAGGCACGTGGTGAGGTCCATGAAGTCCCGGTCGTCGGTGGTGGGGCGGTTGATCGCCTGGATGCTGTGCGCGGCCCGGCCCCGGAACGAGTCGGGCATGCCCATCAGGTCGCACAGGGCCTCGGCGGGCACGACGTCGGTGAACGCGCGGCGCAGGTCCAGCACCTCACCCGGCCTGGCGCGCCCCATCTCCCGCACCAGCCTGCCCACGGTGGCGTGCACGCGCCCCCGCACGGCCTCGACGCGGCGCGGGGTGAACGCGCTGCTCATCATCGTGCGGAGCCGCTTGTGGTCGCCGCCGTAGGTCGTGAACGCGTTCACCGTCGAGATGAACGAGCGCAGCGGCCAGTCGGCGGGCAGGCCCGCGTAGGCGGGCCAGTGGCGCAGCGGGTCGCGCGACACCCTGGGGTCCTCGCAGAGCCGCTTCACGACCTCGTGCCTCGTCACCGACCACGCGGAGACCCCGCCGGGCAGCACCACCCGCGTCGCCGGACCCCTGGTCCGGAGTCTGTCGTTCTCCGCGTGCAGGAATCGCCCGGAGGGGTCGATCGTCGTCTGACGAAACTGCGGCTCCATGGTCACGGTCTCCGGGTGTGATCGGTACGTGATCTGACGGGGCAGTATTATCGTTCATTGTGGAAAATCACCGTCAAGTGATCCCGCGAGTCGCGAGCAAATGGCGTTGTCGTGCCAAACGGCCCGCTGGGAATAGCTGTCGGAGGCCTGTCGGGGCCTAGCCCCAGCCCAGTTCGTGCAGGCGGGCGTCGTCGATGCCGAAGTGGTGGGCGATCTCGTGGACCACCGTGACGGCCACCTCGTTCACCACGTCGTCCTCGTCCTCGCAGAAGTCGAGGAGCGCGTCGCGGTAGATGAAGATCCGGTCCGGCAGCACCCCGCCGTAGTCCGACGTCCGCTCGGTGAGCGCGACGCCGTGGTAGAGCCCGAGCAGCGTCGGCTCCTCCGGGTTCCGGTCCTCGATCAGCACCACGACGTTGTCCATCGCCGCCGCGAAGTCGGGCGGGATGAGGTCCAGCGCGTCCCCGACCAGCTCCTCGAACCGGTCGCGGGTCATCTCGACCGTCACGACGTCTCGGACGTCGTCGTCTGCGTGGTCGAGCTGCTCGGCGTCCCGCTCGGGTTCTGGCCGGACGACGGCGAGTTCGACGCCGACCCGGTCTCCGAGTGCAGCGGCGCGCCGGTGGCCTCGGCCTGGCTGACGGCCGTGGTCTGCGGCGGGTTCGAGGTGGTGAGGGGCGGTGCGTTCGGGTTGCGCACGGAACCGGCGAACGCGGTCAGCCCCGAGGCGTCCGCGGGCACGGCGCCGATCTTGCAGTTGACCCGCGTCGACCCGGCCGCCCAGCTCTCCGGCAGCCTGTTGTCCCAGGTCACGACCAGGCCCTTGGCCTTGAGGTCGGCGCCGCCGGAGTACTCGGCCGCCATCGTGTCGCAGGTGGCGGGCAGCACCTCGTCCTGCTTCTCCGGCGCCGGGAAGTCCTGGCCGATCGCCGCGGCGAGGTCCACCACGCCGATGATCTCGAACGTGTGGGGCTGGGCGCAGTCGACGGGGTCGCCGACGGACTTGCCGTTCAGGCCGAGGCAGACGCCGGGGTCGTACACGTCCGACTGGTCCTGCTTCTTCGCCGTGCCGAACGACGGCAGCAGCCCACCGGCCGGTCCCACGACCTGGAGACCGCAGCGCAGCGTGCGGAAACCGGCGTTCCACTCCTGCTCACCGGGGTTGAGCGGCCCGACGGTGTACTTCCCGAACGGGTCGAACCTCCCGGACAGGTAGTCCAGCGACGGCTTCGTGCAGTGGTCGAGGCTGATCTTCTGCCAGTCGGCCGCCGCCGGGTACTTCGCGTCCTTGGCGTACTCGGCGGAGATGTCGACCTTGCCGGTGACCTCGAACAGGTGCTGGTTGCCGCAGTCGACCTTCTTGACGTCCGACAGGTCGGGTTTCGCCCAGTTCAGGCAGTCCGCGGCTTCCGACTCGTAAGCTGGGTTCACGGTCGGCTTCGTGGACTCCGTCCCCACGACTCCACTACCGCTGACCGGCCAGGATGTGAAAGCGCTCAGCCCGAGGAGGAGGAAACCCCCCACGGACGCGCCGATCATGACCACCCGCGTACCGCGAATGTGGCCACCACGACGAAACCGCTGAGCGTTCACCGACATCTACTCCATGATGCCTGTGCCGTCCGAGCAGTCGTAGAGGCGGGTGACGAGTGTTGCTATTAGGACACTCGTCACCCGTTCAGCGGCTGGTCTCTGTACCGTCCCCGCCGGGAGTGGCTGATGACTGAGAACGACAGGTCCGGGACCTCTGGGACACCCGAGTCCGGACACGACGCACCGACACCGCCGAGCGGCGGGCCGGCTTCCGGCGCGCCCGCGGGCGGTTCCGCACCGCCGCCGTACGTGCCCGCGAGCCAGCAACCGCCGCAGCAACCGGGCAACGCGCGCGGCCGGATCAGGCAGCAGGACGGGTCGACCAAACCCCGTCCGCCGTCGCTGGCCGAGCAGCGCGCCCGTGAACGCGCGCAGCAGGAGCTGGTCGCGGCGGACGAGGCCCGCGAGGCGGAGCACGCGCGCAAGAAGAAGCTCCGCAAGCGGCTGCTCATCGGCGGCGGCGTGACGGTCGGCGTGGTCGCGCTGGTCGCGGTCGGGTACGCGGCGCTGAGCCCGGACAACGTGACCGCCACCTGTGTGACCAGCGACGACGTCGTGGTCGCCGACGACAACAACTGCGACGAGAACTACGCGCGCTCGCACGGCGGGTACACGTCCGGTGGCTTCATCTACATGCCGATCGTCGGCGGTGGCTACAGCCAGTACCGGTACAACTACGGCGGCACGGGCACGGTGGGGCAGAAGATCTCCGGCGGGACCACGGTCAAGCCCCCGAAGGCGAACATCTCGACCCGGTCGGGGACGACGGTGCAGCGCGGCGGGTTCGGCGTGTCCAGCGGCAGCAGCAAGAGCGGGGGTAGCTGAGTTGCGCCGAGGGACGTCCCCGCCGCGGCCGAACTGGCAGCGGACGGTCTCGGAACAGGGCCTCGTGTTCGGCGCGCCCGCCAGGGGCGTGAACGGCGTCGAGCGCCCCTACTGGGACGAGTCGGCGCACTACGTCTTCGAGATGAGCGACATCCTCTCGCTCGAAGCCGACGTGGAACTGCTGCACAGCATGTGCCTGGAGGCCGTGGACAACGTCGTGCTCACCGAGCGCTACCGCGACTTCGGCATCCAGGAGTGGATCTGGCCCGCCATCGCGGAGTCGTGGAAGCGGCGCGACCCGCACGTCTACGGGCGGTTCGACCTGCGCTACGACGGGTCCGGCCCGGCCAAGATGCTGGAGTACAACGCGGACACCCCCACGTCCCTGCTGGAGGCGGCGGTGCTCCAGTGGTACTGGAAGACCGAGGTGTTCCCGGACGACGACCAGTGGAACTCGATCCACGAGAAGCTCGTCGAACGCTGGGGTGAGATCGGGGCGCGACTGCCGTCCAACGAGCTGCACTTCACCTGGTCGTCGGCGGACACGTCCGGTGAGGACCACATCACGCTGGCCTACCTCCAGGAGACCGCGGCCGAGGCGGGCATGAACACCGTCGGCCTCTCCATCGAGGACATCGGCTGGGACACGCTGCTCAAGAGGTTCGTCGACCTCGAGGAGGAGCGGATGAACACCGTGGTGAAGCTCTACCCGTGGGAGTGGGTGGTCGACGAGCGGTTCGGCCGCTTCGCGGTGGAGAGCCTGCCCGGCACGCTGTGGGTCGAACCGCTGTGGAAGATGCTGCTGTCGAACAAGGCGCTGCTCGCGGTGCTGTGGGAGATGTACCCCGGCCACCCGAACCTGCTGCCCGCCTACCTCGACGACCCCGGGCTGCTCACGGAGTACGTGCGCAAGCCCCGGCTGGGTCGCGAGGGGTCGAACATCCAGATCGTCGCTCCCGGCTACGAGACCCAGACCGGCGGGGTCTACGGCAAGGAGGGCTTCGTCTACCAGCTGTTCGACCCCCTGCCCGAGTTCGACGGCTACCGGCCCGCACTGGGCGCGTGGGTCGTCGGGGACCAGGCCGCGGGTCTGGGCATCCGCGAAACGGTCGGTCTCGTGACCGACGACGGCGCGGCCTTCGTCCCCCACCGGATTGTCGAATGAAGCATCAGCACATGGAGGGCCAGTGATCATCCAACTCGCGTTGGACCCCGGATTCGGTTCGACGATCGGTCGGGGCATCGGCGCGATCGCGCTGTACGCCGTCGTCGGTCTGCTCCTGATGGTCGTGGGTTTCTACGCCATCGACTTCACGACGCCGGGCCAGCTCAGCGGTCTGGTCCGCACGGGCAAGCCGAACGCGGTCATCGTGACCGCCGCGGGCCTGTTCAGCATGGCGCTGATCATCGTGGTCGCGATCTACAGTTCCGAGGGCAAGCTCACCGAGGGCCTGCTCTACTCGTTGATCTTCGGCTTCGTCGGGATCATCGTCCAGGTCCTCGCCGTGCGCCTGCTGGAGTGGGTCACGCGCCTGGACATCGGCAGGCTCATCGAGTCCGAGAAGTTCGCCCCGGCGAGCGTCGTCGTGGCCAGCGCGCACGTCGCGCTGGGTCTCGTGGTGGCCGTCGCCATCAGCTAGGAGATATCCGGGCGCGATCGCGAGGGGTGACGGACTACCCTTACCCCTCGTGATCGACCTGAAGGCAGTGCGCGAGAACCCCGAAGCCGTCCGTGCGTCGCAACGAGCGCGCGGTGAGGACGAGTCCGTGGTCGACGCGCTGCTGTCCGCGGACGAGCGCCGCCGTGCCGCCATCTCCAGGGCCGACGCGCTGCGGGCCGAGCAGAAGCTGTTCGGCAAGCAGGTCGGCAGGGCCCGCGGCGAGGAGCGCGACGCGCTGCTGGCCAAGGGCAAGGAGATGGCCGCCGAGGTCAAGGCCGCGGAAGCCGAGCAGCACGCCGCCGAGGCCGAGCTGACCGAGCTGCACCGCGCCATCCCCAACGTCGTGCACCCCGACGCCCCCGCGGGCGGCGAGGACGACTACGTCGTGCTCAAGCACGTCGGCGAGCCCCGTGCGTTCGACTTCACCCCGCTCGACCACCTCGACCTGGGCGTGAGGCTCGGCGCGATCGACACCGAGCGCGGCGCCAAGGTCTCCGGCTCGCGCTTCTACTTCCTCACCGGGGTCGGCGCCCAGCTCGAACTGGCGCTGCTGAACATGGCCGCGACGCTGGCCACCGAGAACGGCTTCACGCTCATGATCACGCCCACCCTGGTGCGGCCGGAGATCATGGCGGGCACCGGCTTCCTCGGTGAGCACGCCAGCGAGGTGTACCGGCTCCGCGACGACGACCTGTACCTGGTCGGCACGTCGGAGGTGCCGCTCGCGGGCTACCACGCCGACGAGATCCTCGACGGCGAGCGCCGCTACGCGGGCTGGTCGTCGTGCTACCGCCGCGAAGCGGGCAGCTACGGCAAGGACACCCGCGGCATCATCCGCGTGCACCAGTTCAACAAGGTCGAGATGTTCTCCTACGTGCGTCCCGAGGACGCCGAGGCCGAGCACGCGCGCCTGCTGGGCTGGGAGGAGCAGATGCTCGGCCGCATCGAGGTCCCCTACCGGGTCATCGACACGGCGGCGGGCGACCTCGGCACGAGCGCGGCCCGCAAGTTCGACTGCGAGGCCTGGCTGCCCACGCAGGAGGCCTACCGCGAGCTGACGTCGACCTCGAACTGCACCACGTTCCAGGCCCGGCGCCTCAACGTCCGGTACCGCGACGAGAACGGCAAGTCGCAGATCGCCGCGACGCTGAACGGCACCCTCGCCACCACCCGCTGGATCGCGGCGATCCTGGAGAACCACCAGCAGGCCGACGGCTCGGTGCGGGTGCCCGAGGCGCTGCGCCCGTACCTCGGCGGCCGCGAGGTCCTGGTGCCCGCCACCCCCCGCTAGCGACGACGGACGACGGAGGGGCCCCGGTGCGGACCGGGGCCCCTCCGCGTCTCACCCGAGCTGCTCGACGACGAGCCCGCTCACGTGCTTGGCGATCTCCAGCGACCCCGTCGCCGCGGGCGACGGCGCGTTGAGCACGTGCACCTGGCGCGGGGAGGTCTCGACCAGGAAGTCGTCCACCAGCGAACCGTCCCGGAGCATGGCCTGCGCGCGGACGCCCGCCTCGGCCTTCACCAGGTCGTCCTCGCCCACGGCGGGCACCAGCCTGGCCAGGCTCGCCGCGAACCGCTTGCGCGAGAAGGAGCGGAGCACCTCCTCCAGACCGGTCTTGGCGAACTTGCGCGCCAGCTTCCAGGTGCCGGGGAACCTCGCCACGTCGAGCAGGTCGCTCGGGGAGACGTCGCGCCAGCGGTACCCCTCGCGGCGCAGCGCGAGCACGGCGTTCGGTCCGGCGTGGACGCTGCCGTCGAGCATGCGGGTGAGGTGCACGCCGAGGAACGGCAGCGCGGGGTCCGGCACCGGGTAGATCAGGCCGCGGACCAGGTGGCGGCGCTCGGGGCGCAGCTCGAAGTACTCGCCGCGGAACGGCACGATCGTCGCGGAGGGCGAGAGGCCCGCGAGCTTCGCCACCCGGTCGCTGTGCAGGCCCGCGCAGTTCACCAGCGCGTCGGCCCGCACGACGCCCCGCGGGGTCGCGACCTCGACGCCGCCGCCGGTGCTCGCCCGGCGGATCGCCAGCGCCGGGCTGTCGAGCCGCAGGTCGGCGCCGTGCTCGGTGAGCCGCCGGACCAGCGCGGCGCAGATCGCCGGGAAGTCGATGATGCCGGTGCTCTCGACGCGCAGCGCGGCCACGGTGGCGACCTCGGGCTCGTGCTCGCGGGCCTCCTCCGCCGAGATCATCTTGGCGGGCACGCCGTTGGCCTCGGCCCGCTCGGCGAGCGCGGCCAGCCTCGGCAGCTCGTCCTCGCTCGTGGCCACGACGAGCTTGCCGCACACCTCGTACGGGACACCGTTGTCGCGGGCGAACTCGATGATCGACGCGTTGCCCGCCACCGACATCCTCGCCTTGAGGGAGCCGGGCTTGTAGTAGAGCCCCGCGTGCACCACGTTGCTGTTGTGGCCGGTCTGGTGGGCCGCCCAGTGCGGCTCCTTCTCCAGAACGGTGACCTGCTTGCCGCGGTTGGCGAGCTCGTTGGCCGTCGCCAGTCCGACGATCCCGCCACCGATCACCACGATGTGCTGCACGTCTCGCCCTCTCGTTCGTGTGACACCGAGGTTACGGGGGCGACCGGGGGTGCAGGTCAGGCACCTATAGACTCACCTGCGGTCGAATACTGGGAGAGGCATGTCCGACACCATTGCTCTGGGTCAACCCACTGTCGGCGCGGAAGAGCTCGCGGCCGTCGCCGCGGTCTTCGAGACGGGCTGGCTCTCCGGCGCCGGACCGACCTGCGCCAAGTTCGAGGAGCGGTTCGCCGAGGTTGCCGGGGCCGAGCACGTGCTCGCCACGAACAACTGCGGCGCGGCGCTCCACCTGGCCCTCGACGTCGTCGGGGTCAAGCCCGGTGACGAGGTCATCGTGGGCGACTACACGTTCCCGGCCACCGGTCACTCGGTGATGTGGACCGGCGCGAAGCCCGTCTTCGCCGACGTCCGCCCGGACATCTGGAGCGTCGACCCGGCCGCCGTCGAAGCGGCCATCACGCCCAGGACCGTCGGCATCCTCGCCGTCGACGTGTTCGGCCAGCCCGCCGACTACGACGAGCTGCGCGCCATCGCCGACAAGCACGGCCTGTTCCTCATCGAGGACGGCGCCTGCTCGTCCGGCGCGAGCTACAAGGGCAGGCCCGCGGGTGGGCTCGCCGACGTGGCCACCTTCAGCTTCCACGGCCGCAAGGGCATCACCGCCGGTGAGGGCGGTGCCCTGACCACGAACAACGCGGAGTGGGCCGCCAAGGCCCGCAAGCTGCACACCTACGGCATCGAGCCCGCGCTGAGCCGTGAGGGCGCGCGCGAGCTGCCCGTGCCGTCGTTCGACGTCGCCGGCTACAACTACCGCATGTCGGACGTCATGGCGGGCATCATGCTCGCCCAGCTCGACCGGCTCCCGACGCTGCTCGCGAACCGCGCCCGCGCGGCCAGGGGCTACCAGGAGCTGCTCGACGGCGTCGACGGCGTGACCCTGCCGGTCGAGCTCCCCGACCGGGTCCACCCGTGGCAGTCCTACGTGGTGACCCTCGACCCGGACGTCGACCGCGGAGAGGTCGCCATCCGGCTGCGCGAGCGCGGGGTGCAGTGCAACTTCGGCACCTACGCCTCGCACGTCCAGCCGGTCTACGGCCAGACCACGCCGTGCCCGGTGTCGGCGGACCTGTTCCGCAGGCACCTGGCGATCCCGATGCACGCCAACCTGACCGACGACCAGGTGGAGCGAGTCGCCAAGACGCTCCGCGAGGTGCTCGGCGAAGTCCGCTGACCCACCTCACCCAGCACGTACCCGAGAGCCTCGAAACACAGGAGTCCCCCCGCATGTCCTCGTCCCAGCGCACGGTCTTCGTCACCGGTGGAGCCGGCTTCATCGGTATGCACGTCGTGCCGATGCTGCTCGAACGCGACTACAAGGTCCGCATCTTCGACAACATGTTCCGCGGTGACCGCGACAAGGTCGCCGAGCTGGTCGCGACCGGCAACGTCGAGCTGATCGACCAGGACGTCCGCTACGGCGGCGCGGTGCAGAACGCGATGAAGGGCTGCGAGAGCGTCATCCACCTCGCCGCGGTCTCCATCAACAAGAGCGTCTCGGACCCGTACGAGAGCGTCGACATCAACATGGTCGGCAACCACAACGTGTTCGCCGCCGCCGCCGACCAGGGCGTGCGCAGGCTGGTGTACGCCTCGTCCGCCTCGGTCTACGGCGACCCGAAGAAGCTGCCGATGCACGAGGACGACGAGCTGTCGCCGCTCACGCCGTACTGCATCGCCAAGCGCTCCGGTGAGGACCTGCTGGGCTTCTACGAGCGCACGAAGGGCCTGTCCTGGGTCGGCCTGCGCTTCTTCAACGTCTACGGCCCCGGCCAGAAGACCACCGCGTACTACACCTCGGTGATCAACCACTTCGTGAACCGCCTCCGCCAGGGCCTGCCGCCGGTCATCGACGGCAAGGGCGAGCAGTCGATGGACTTCATCCACGTGACGGACATCGCCCGCTCGGTCGTCGCCGCGCTGGAGTCGGAGAAGGCCAACGTGCCGGTCAACATCGGCACCGGGATCGACACCACGGTCGCCGACCTGGCCAAGATCCTGATCAACGCCGTCGGCGTGGACGTCGAGCCGACGTTCAACCCGCGCGACGTGCTCGTGTCCCGCCGCGCGGCGGACATCACCCGTGCCAAGGAGGTGCTCGGCTGGGAGCCCACCATCTCGGTCGAGGACGGCATGAACGAGCTCGTCAAGCTCAGCGCCACCAGCTGATCCACCGGACCTGCGGACGCGGCCCCGATCCGGGGCCGCGTCGTCCGCGAACGGCCGAGGGGGTCGTCGGGTGCGCATCGCGGTAGTGAACAACTTCTTCCCGCCGAGGGTCGGGGGCAGCGCGCACCTGGCTTCAGCGCTCGCCGAGAGGTTCGTCCGGCTCGGGCACGAGGTGGTGGTGCTCACCGCCGCGTACCACGACGCACCCGCCGAAGAGGACGTGCGCGGCTACCGGGTGCACCGGCTGCCCGCGTTCGGGATGCCCCAGCTCGGCCTGTCGATCGACTTCGACATCACCTTCACCGCGAGGCCGGGCAACCTGCGCCGGGTGTTCCGCATCCTCGACGAGTTCGAGCCGGACGTCATCCACCAGCACGGCCAGTTCCTCGACCTGAGCTGGCTGACCGGCTGGTACGCCCGCAGGCGCGGGGTGCCGGTGCTGCTGTCGGTCCACACGAGGCTGGAGAGCCGGAACCGGTTCTACTCGCTGCTGTTCCGCGCGCTCGACCGGTTCCTCGTGCGACCCGTGCTCCGGTTGTCCAACCCCCGCTTCGTGATCATGGACGAACTCGCGGCCACCTACTGCGCGGCGCGGTACGGCGCCGACGAGGACCGTTTCGAGCACATCCCGGTCGCGGTCGACCCCGACTGGTGCTCGCAGCCGCCGACCAGGGACGTGCGGGCCGAGCTGGGCATCGGGACCGGGCCGCTGGTCGTCTCGCTCGGGCACGTGATCCCGCTGCGCGACCGGACGGCCCTGGTCGACGCGATGCCGGGCGTGCTCGCCGAACACCCCGACACCAAGGTCCTGGTCGTCGGCCACCAGTACTACGACGCGTACCTGCGCCGGGCGGAACGGCTCGGGGTCGCGCACGCGTTCCTCAGCACGGGCGCCGTGCCCAGGGCGGACGTGCCCTCCTACCTGGCCGCCGCCGACGTCGTCGCCCACGACCTCCAGGGCATAGGGTGTGGCACAGCGAGTCTGGAGGCGATGGCCGCGGGCAGGGCGACCGTCTGCGCCGTGCGCGAGACCAACTTCCCCGGTGTCGAGCTGCGCAACTGGGACAACGCGGTGCTGGTTCGGCCGGATCACACCGACGACCTCGTCAGCGCGGTGAACCGGTTGCTCGCCGATCCCGAGGAGCGGAGGCGGATCGCGTCCAGGCAGCGCGCCGTGGTGCTCGACGGGTTCACGCTGGAGAAGGTGACCCGCAAGCACCTCGACGTGTTCGAGTTGATGTCCGCTTCGACCCCGGCAGGAAAGCACTGATGTTCTTCGACGACGAGCGCAGCAACCGGCTCCGGCCGCACATCCTGACCGAGCTGGTCGGTCAGTACATGAACGACCAGGAGCGGGCGAAGCTGTTCGGCCTGCCCGAGACGACCCGCATCCGCGAGCGGGCCAAGGTGATCAGCCCCGACCGGCTGAAGATCGGCGACCACTGCTGGATCGGCGAGGGCGCCGTGCTCGACGCCAGCGGCGGCATGGAGATCGGCGAGCACACCAGCATCGGGCTCAACTGCCTGGTCTTCACGCACTCCAGCTGGCTCGCGAACATGATGCTGGAGAACCACTCGGGCACCGACCTGATCGAGCGCAAGCCGGTCCGCATCGGCAAGGGCTGCTTCATCGGCGGCAACAGCGTGATCATGCCCGGCGTGACGATCGGCGACTTCGCCACCGTGCAGCCGCTGTCGGTCGTGGCGAAGGACGTGCCGGAGCGCAGCCTGGTCGCGGGCAACCCGGCCAGGGTGTTCCAGCGCTACGACGACGAGTACATCCGCGGCGAGGCCGAGCGGGTGCGCGCGGAGAACAAGCGCCGCCGCGAGCTGGCCGAGGAGCGCGGCGAGACCGTCGTCTGGGGAGCGCCCGCGGGCGAGTTCGACAAGCCCTGACCCGTCACGCGGGTGCCCTCCGGCGCGACGCGCACCGGAGGGCACCCGCGTGGTCACCGCGCTACGTGATCGCGGCGTTGAGCGCGTTCTTCAGGACGAGCGAGCACGTGGCGTCCAGCGCCAGCGACCCGTTGAACGCGATGGAGCCGGTGTTGAACACCCAGCCACCGCCCGGCCGGTCCAGCTTGACCATCTCGGCGCCGTTGTCCCCACCGCTGTTCTGCCCGACCGCGATGAGCTGGGTGCCGGGGCGGGGTGGCACCGGCCTGCGGTCGACCTCCCACCCGCTGGCCGCGATGTTGTACGACTGCGCGCCGAAGGTGCCGCCCACGGTCAGCCCGCAGCCCGCGAGGAACGGGTGCGCGGCGTCCACCACCCGGTACGGGCCGAAGGTCATGAACTCCGATCCGTCCCAGTCGAGCCCGAGCACGGCCGAGGTCGGCTGCCCCAGGTTGGCGAACCACATCGGCTCGCGCAGCCCGTTCGTCGAGCGGAAGACCACCGAGTCGCCGTCCGCGGACCAGGAGACCTTCTCGAACATCGTGTTCCCGCCGGTGGCGATCACGTGCCCGCCGCTGCCGAGGTAGGCGTTCACCCGGTCCTTCATCGTCTGCGACCAGTACTCCGCGTGGCTGCCGAGCACCAGCGCGTCGTAGTGCCCGAGCCAGGTGCCGTCGGCGTCCAGGTCGCCGTCCTGGTAGCAGTCGAACGAGAACCCGTTGGCGACCAGCCAGCGCAGCAGCAGCAGGTCCGAGTAGAACGTGTGGCAGAGGCTCGCCCGGTCGTCGGTCCACACGCTGTCGTTCGGCCGCAGCGAGGCGAACGTCCGCTGCACCCCGACCTGGCCCACGGTGGTGTACGTGTTGTGGCCCGCCCAGGTGTTGTAGGCGTTGTAGGTGTTGGTCGGCAGCAGGACCGCGATCGGCGACGACGGCGCGGTGGGCTTGACCGCGAACGGGATGTCGTACCGGAGGTGCGGCACGCCGTTCAGCAGCCCGCGCAGCCTGCACACGTACACCCCGGACGGCCAGGACGCCGGGATGGTGAGCGAGAAGTCCGGGGTCCAGCCGCAGCCGGTCGCCCGGTAGCCGCCGGGGAGCGGTTGGAGGCGGCCGGGTTGGCTGACCGGTCCCCACACGACGCTGCCCGGCGGCTGCCCGCTCACGGCCAGCCGCTCGACGGTCGCCTGGACCGTGGTGAACGTGCTGGAGACCGGGAAGCCCTGCGGGTAGCCGGGGCGCGGGCTCAGGTCGTTCGCGTACCCCTGGAGCGCGGCCGTCGGCTCGACGGAGAACCCGGCACCGACCTGGAGGGGGGCGCCCCCGTTGACCCAGGCTCCCGTCCAGTCGCCGCTGATGGTCTCCGAGTTGAGCAGCCGGAACCAGTTCAGCTTGTCGTCGTAGCCCGGAGTGGTCGCCGTGTCCATCCACACCAGGTAGACCGTGCCCGTGGTGTTGGCGAACCAGGACTTGTTGGCGTCGTCGGAGAACCCGCTGCCGATCACCCACGGCTTGCCGCCGTTGGTCCACGCGCCCGCGGCGTTGGTGCCGTCACCCGCCAGGTAGCGCCACCAGTGCAGGAGGTTCCCACCCCGCGCGATGCCGTAGATCACGCCGTTCGGGTCGGCGAACACCGCGTAGAACAGCTTCCACCCGGTGCTGATCACCGAGCCGCAGTTGCCGTGCCAGGCACCCGCCCCGTTGGTGCCGTTGCCCGCCAGGTAGCGGAACCAGTGCAGGTCCCCGCTGGTGTCGATGGCGTAGAGGACGCCGTTCCACCCGCCGAAGATCCGCGGGTACGCCTGGAGCCCGGTGCGGATCACCGACCCGCTCGCCGGGTGCCAGGTCCCGGAACCGGTGTTCGGGTCGGTCAGCTGGTACTTGTACCAGCGCATGGAGCCGTCCTCGCCGATCGCGAAGAGCTGGCCGTCGTCGGCGGCGAGCACGGTCTTGAACTGCTGCCAGCCGGTCCCGATCGCGAGTCCCGCGCCGTTGCTCCACGACGCGGCGCCGGTCTGCCAGCCCGCGTGGCGGTACCACAGCAGGACTCCGTCCGCCTGGATCGCGTAGACGACGCCGTTGCCCCCCGGCACCAACCGGATGAAGCGTTGGTTCTGGTCATAGGTCACTTCGCACCTCCCCTGTGCGCTTGGTTCATCGCGCCAAGGAGGTTCCATGTGACATGGATCACCGAGATGGACGAAGGGGGTGTGCTCCGCCCCCGGAGCACACCCCCTGTGGAACTCGCAGGTCAGACCCCCGCGGGGACGGCCTTCCGGTTCTCGAACACCTGTGCCACCACGCGGTGGGACGGCAGGATCGCGTTGCGCTCCTCGTCGGCGTCGACCGTCCCGGCCAGGATGTCGAGGAACCGGTCGAGCTGGGCGGCGAGCGGCTCGCGCGCCGACACCAGCTCGGGGATCTCGATGATCGACTGCTGGCGGTAGCCCCTGCCGTCCGGCGTCGCGGCGTCGTTCGACACGTGCCGGTAGATGGTCACGTCGCGGCGCAGCAGGTCGGCCTCGATCAGCCGGTCCAGCTCGGTGATCACCAGCGAGCGGACCTTGCGCTGGCCGATCCGGCTCGCGGACACCGTCGCCAGGCCGCCGCCGTCGAACCGCAGCACGGTCTCGGCGATGTCCTCGGCGTCGTCGACCGACGTCGGGTGGAAGTAGCCGAAGCTGCCCTGCACGCTGACCGGGTCGATCCCGCCGAACGTGCGGATCGCCAGGTCGACGTCGTGCACCAGCAGGTCCCACGAGACACCGGTGCGGATGCGGGGGGCGTACGGCGAGTGCCGCGTGGCCGCCACGTGCACCGGGCTGTCGACCAGCGACAACGCGGTCAGCACGGCCGGGTTGTAGCGCTCCAGCAGGCCGCACATCAGGGGGATGCCGCGCTCGGCGGAGATCCGCACGACCTCCTCGCTCGCGGCCAGGCCGTCGCACACCGGCTTCTCGACCAGCAGCGGCTTGTCCTGCGCCAGCACCTCGAGCGCCAGGCCGTGGTGGAACTCGGTGGCCGAGGCGAGCACGACCGCGTCGACGTCGGACAGGTCGCCGATCTCCGGCGACCAGGTCGCGTCGAAGCGGTCGGCCACCGAACGCCCGACCTCCTCGCGCGGCTCGGCCACGCGGACCAGGTCGCAGCGGTCGGACTGGGACAGCACGCGGGCGTGCAGCGAGCCCATCGTGCCGGTGCCGACGAGCAGGATCCGAGGACGTGCGGTCACGCGCCCAACACCTCCCGGACGGTGCCGACGACGGTGGCGAGCTCGTCGTCGGTCAGACCCGCGTGCACGGGGATCGACAGGCACTGCTCCGTGACGCGCTTGGCCACCGGCGTCTCGGACGCGATGACGTTCGGGTTGTCCTGGTAGCAGGCGTAGTCGGTGACGAGCTTCGGGTAGTAGATCCCGTTGCCGATGCCGCGCTCGGTCAGCTTGGCCGAGAACTCGTCGCGGGTGAGCGCCGCGTCCTCGGTGAGCAGCACGGTGTACTGGTGCCACACGTGCGAACGACCGGGCAGCTCGGTCGGCGTGACCAGGCCGGGCACGCCCGCGAGGCCCTCGGAGAGGGTCGCGGCGTTCTCCTTGCGCTTCGCGGTGATCTGGTCGATCTTCGCGAGCTGCGGGATGGCGACCGCCGCCTGGAGGTCGGTGAGGCGGTAGTTGTGGCCCGCCATCACGTACTCGTAGCGCTGCCGCATGCCCTGGTTGCGCAGGATCCGCAGCTTCTCGTTGACGGCGTCGTCATCGGTCGTGATGATGCCGCCCTCACCGGTGGTGATGTTCTTCGTCGCGTAGAACGAGAAGCAGCCGAGCCCGAAGCTGCCCGCCGGACGCCCGTCGAACTTCGCGCCGTGCGCCTGCGCCGCGTCCTCGACCAGCGCGAGACCGCGCTCCTCGGCGATCGGCGCGATCTTGCCCATGTCGGCGGTCTGCCCGTAGAGGTGGACCGGCATGAGGACCTTGGTCCGGGGCCCGACGGCCTCCGCCATCGCGTCCGGGTCCACGCAGAAGTCGTCCTCGCGGATGTCCGCGAAGCGCGCGGTGGCACCCGCCTCCAGGATCGCGTTGAGGGTCGCGATGAAGGTGAACGGCGAGGTCACGACCTCATCACCCGGTCGCAGGTCCAGGGCCTGGATCGCGGCCACCAGCGCCGTGGTGCCGTTGTTCACGGCGACCGCGTGCTTCACGCCCGCGATCTCGGCGAAGGTGTCCTCGAACCGCTTCACCATCGGGCCCTGGGCGATGACTCCCGAGCGGAGCACTTCGAGCACGTACGGCTCCGCGTCGCGCACGTCGACAACGGTGATTGGGATCATTCTCCGTCTTCCCATCGGGCGGGGCCGCGTCGAGACAGACCGGTCCGGTCTGGCTCAGCAGCAGGTCAGGGAGCTGCTAGCACATGAGCGCAGCGAGCACCGTGGCAGGCTACCCGCGTTCACCCGCAGGAAATGCCCTGGGGTGGGCAGCTGTAACCGGTCTCATCCCGCCCGCCCCCTCCCCACCGTGGCTCGGAGGCTGCCGACCACCGGCTACCCTCGTACTCTGGGCCGCCGACTCGCGGGCGCCAGCACCCGCGCTGGACGTCGCAGGCCAGGACACGGGAGAACTCAGATGGACTTGCAGCAACGGCTGCGCAGCACCTTCGTCGAAGCGCTCGCGCTCGGTGAGGACGTCGACGTCGAGAACCTGAAGTACCGCGAGATCGAGGAGTGGGACTCGGTCGGCCACATGGCGCTCGTCGCGGCGATCGAGGACGAGTTCGACGTCCAGTTCGACACCGACCAGGTCATCGACATGAGCAGCTTCAAGGTCGCGCTCGACATGCTGCGGGTACTGGGTGCCGGTGACTGACGTGCGGATCGACCTGTCCGGTCGGGTGGCGGTCGTCACCGGGGGCACCAGGGGCATCGGGCTGGCCACCGCGGACGCGCTCGCCGCGTCCGGCGCGACCGTCGTGCTGACCGGTCGGGACGACACCGCGGCGAAGCAGCGGGCGGGCGAGCTGGCCGAACGGCACGGGGCCGCGGTCAGCGGCCTGGCGCTGGACGTCACGGACCCGGCAGCGGTCAAGGACCTGTTCCGGGGCGTCGCGAAGGAGCACGGCCGGATCGACGCGCTCGTCGCCAGCGCGGGGGTGCTGGAGGGCGCGCTGATCGGGATGATCGGCGACGACCACGTCGACCGCATGCTCAGCACGAACGTCAGCGGCACCATCGCGACCGTGCAGGCCGCGGCGCGCGCCATGATGCGCAAGAAGACCGGGTCGATCGTGCTGCTCGCGTCGATCGTGGGCGAGCGCGGCAACGCCGGGCAGCTGGTCTACGCGGCCACCAAGGCCGCTGTCGCGAGCATCGCCCGGTCGTCGGCGAAGGAGCTGGGCCGCTACGGCATCAGGGTCAACGCGGTCGCTCCCGGCGTGATCAAGACCGACCTCACCGCGGGCCAGTCCGACGACGTGCTCGAACGGATCACCAGGGACACCGCGCTGAGCAGGCTCGGCGAGGCCGACGAGGTCGCGCGGGTGATCCGCTTCCTGGTCAGCGACGACGCGTCGTTCGTGACCGGTCAGGTGCTCGGCGTCGACGGGGGGCTCGTGCTGTGAGCCTGCTCGGCGACGGCGCTCGGCTGGTCGACGCGGCGGACGGCACGGAGCTGGCGGGCGCTGACCTGCGGTCACGGGTCGACGCGCTGGCCGCCGAGCTGGCGGCGCTGCCCGTCGGCGTGGTGTTCGCGCGCACGGCCGTCGACGTGCCGAGCGTGCTGCGCTACCTCGCCGCGTTCACCTCGGACCGGCCCGTCGCGCTGCTGGACGCGGGCCAGGACCGGGACGTGCTGCTGGCGCTGGTCGCGGCCTTCCGCCCGGCCGCCGTGCTCGGCGCCGACGGGGTCGCACCCGACGGCTACCGGCCCGCCGAGGTGGGCGGACCGGCCTGGGTGCGCGAGGCCGCGGACGGCGTCGTGCCGCACCCGGACCTCGCCGTGCTGCTGCCCACGAGCGGCTCCACCGGCAACCCGAAGTTCGTCCGGCTGTCCAGGACGGCCGTGCTGAGCAACGCCGAGGCCATCGCCGAGGTGCTCGGCATCGGTGCCGACGAGGTCGCGCCGACGAGCCTGCCGCTGCACTACAGCTACGGCCTGTCCGTCCTGAACAGCCACCTGCTGCGCGGCGCGACCGTGGTCGTCGAGGCCACCGGCGTGATGGGCAGGCCGTTCTGGCAGGCCGTCGCCGACCACAAGATCACGTCGCTGGCCGGCGTCCCGTACCACTACGAGATGCTCAAGCGCCTGCGCTTCGACCCCGCCAAGTACCCCAGCCTGCGCACGATCACGCAGGCGGGCGGCAAGCTGCGCGACGACCTCGTCACCGAGTTCAACGACAAGATGGTCGCGGCGGGTGGGCGGATGTTCGTCATGTACGGCCAGACCGAGGCCGCGCCCAGGATGGCCACCGTGCCCGCCGAGAAGCTGGCCGAGAAGCTCGGCTCCGCGGGCCCCGCGCTCCCCGGTGGCGCGTTCACGATCCGCACCGGGGCCGGGGCGGAGACGACCGAACCCGGCGTCGTGGGCGAGGTGCTCTACCGCGGGCCGAACGTGATGATGGGCTACGCGGAGTCGGAGGCCGAGCTGGCCGACGGCGACTCGCGCGGCGGCGTGCTGGAGACCGGGGACCTCGGCAGGCTCGACGAGGACGGCTACCTCTTCATCACCGGCAGGCTCAAGCGCATCGGCAAGGTGTTCGGCAACCGCGTCAACCTCGACGACCTGGAACAGATCGTGCGGGGGGCGGGGTTGGACACGGGTGCGGTGGCCGCGGTGCCCGCGGGCGACAAGGTGGTCGTCTGGCTGGAGGACCGCGGTGCCGACACGCGCAAGGCGGTCGCCCGCGAACTCGCGGAGAAGCTGCACATGCACGTGTCAGGATTCGACGTGCGGGAGGTCGACGCCCTGCCCCTGCTGGCCAGCGGCAAGGTCGACTACCGCTCCCTGGAGGGACGGGCGTGACAGCGATCGTTGAGGGTGTTTTCGGGCTGGGCCAGGCCGAGCGCGAGGCGGCCCTGCTGCCCGCGCTGACGGAGCTGACCGAGCACCACCGGGCGCACTGCGAGCCGTACGACCGGATCCTCGGCTCGCTGGGCCACGCCCGCGGTGCCGGGTTCGACTCCGTCGAGCAGGTGCCGTGGCTGCCCGTGCGCATGTTCAAGCACCACGTGCTCAAGAGCGTGCCGGACGACGAGGTCTTCAAGGTCCTGACGTCGTCGGGCACGACCGGCGCCGAGGTGTCCCGGATCTACCTGGACAAGGAAGCCGCGGCCGACCAGCCCCGCTACCTCGGCCGCACGCTCCAGGCCGTGCTGGGCGACAAGCGGCTGCCGATGCTCATGGTGGACACCATCGGCATCATCAAGAACCGCCGCTCGTTCTCCGCGCGCGGCGCGGGCGTGCTGGGCATGGCGAACTTCGGCCGCAAGCACGTCTACGCGCTGGACGAGGACGACCAGCCGGACGTCGAGGCCGTCAAGGGCTTCCTCGCGGCGCACGGCGACGAGCCGTTCCTCATCTTCGGCTTCACCTTCATGGTGTGGCAGTACCTCTACGAGGTCGCGCGCGAGCACCGGCTCGACCTGTCCAACGGGATCCTGGTCCACTCCGGCGGCTGGAAGAAGCTGATCGACCGCTCGGTCGACAACGCCGAGTTCCGCCGCGCGTTCGCGAACGACACCGGGCTGACCCGGATCCACAACTACTACGGCATGGTCGAGCAGCTCGGCACCGTGTTCGTCGAGGGCCCGTCGGGGAACTCCCTGTACTGCCCCGACTTCGCCGACGTGGTGGTCCGGGACCCGGAGACGTGGGCCGAGCAGCCGGTCGGCGTGCCGGGCGTGATCGAGGTGGTCAGCACCGTGCCGCGCTCGTACCCCGGCCACGTGCTGCTCACCGAGGACCTCGGCGTGGTGCACGGGATCGACGACGGCGACTGGCCGGGCAAGCGCTTCTCCGTGCTCGGCAGGCTGCCGCGCGCCGAGGCCCGCGGTTGTTCGGACACGTTCAGCGGAGGAGCGGCGTGAGCAAGGTCCAGCAGCGTTTCCCGGCCGGGCCGGACGTCGAGGTCGACAGCCTCGTGGCCGAGCTGTCCGGCGAGCCGGCGAACGGCAGGCTGAAGGTCGGTGACGAGCGGGTCGTCGACTTCCTGGTGAAGTTCGCGCGCAAGCTGCTCGCGCCCGCGACCGCCCGGCGCTACCCGGAGCTCGCCTCGCTCGGGTTCTTCCTGCGCCGGGGCGAGATCGCCAAGGCACTGTCCACGATGGACACCGGGGCCGACGCGCTGAGGTTCCCGCGCGGCCTCGTGTTCCACGTGCCACCGGCCAACGTGGACACCATCTTCGTCTACTCGTGGGCGTTGTCCGCGCTGGCGGGCAACCCCAACGTGGTGCGCATCTCGTCGCGCTCGGCCGGTGCCGCGGAGACCGTGGTCGAGGCGCTCAACGAGGCGCTCGCGGACGCGGACCCGATCATCGCGCAGACCCAGCGCATGGTCACCTACGGCCGGGACGACGCCGTGACCGCCGCCCTGTCGGCCGCGTGCGAGCTGCGGGTGATCTGGGGCGGCGACCGGTCCGTGACCGAGCTGCGCAAGCACCCGCTCGCGGCGAGCGCCCGCGACCTCACCTTCCCCGACCGCGCGTCGTTCGCCGCGATCTCGGTGGCCGGGTGGCAGGCCGCGACACCCGAGCAGCGGCGCGACGCCGTGGTCGGGTTCTACAACGACTCGTACTGGTTCGACCAGGCCGCCTGCTCCTCCCCGCGCACGCTGTTCTGGGTCGGCGACGACGCCGCGGCCCGGCTCGGGCGCGAGGAGTTCCGCGGCCTGCTCGGCGAGGTGGTCGCGGGCAAGCACTTCACCGTCGAACCCGCGATGGCCGTGCAGAAGCGGGTGTCCGCCTACGGCGTCGCCGCGCAGGGCCACGCGACCGAGATCCGCTTCGACGGCAACGCCGTGGCGACCCTCGAACTCGTCGACCCGTCGGCCGTGCCGAGGGAGTGGCTCGGCGTCGGTACCTTCCCCCAGGCGACCCTGGGCAGCCTGGCCGAGTTCGCGGGCCTCGTGCGGCGCAAGGACCAGACGTTGAGCACGTTCGGCTTCTCCCGCGACGAGCTCATCGGCTTCGCGCGCGCGGTGGCGGGGCGCGGGATCGACCGGATCGTGCCCTTCGGGTCCGCCCTCAGTTTCGCCGCGGTCTGGGACGGCTACGATCTGCTGTCCGAGTTCAGCAGGCTCACCACGGTCAGCGTCTGAGCCCGATGCCCGTGCCGCCGAAAAGCCCTGCCGCGCATGGCAACACCAGCGACTCTCCCGGAGAGCAGATGACGACCGCCGAAGCCGAGGTCCCAGCAACCGAAGCCGCCGCAGCACCGAGGTCGACCAAGGCCTTGATCATCACATGGGCCCGCAGGCTGATGGTGGTCATCGTCATCGGGTTCGCGACCTACGCGCTGGTCACGAAGTGGAACGAGGTCTGGCACACGCTGGCCGCCGTCGCCTGGCAGTCGAGCCTGCTCAGCCAGCTCGCCGTCATGGCGGCGATCCTGTTCAACACGATCGCCTGGCAGACCATCGTGGACGACCTCGGCAAGCCGATCGGCATCTTCCGCGGTGCGCAGATCTGCCTCGTCGGCGGCCTCGGCAAGTACGTGCCGGGCTCGGTGTGGGCGTACCTGCTCCAGATGGAACTCGGCCGCAAGGCCGGGCTGCCGCGCGCCCGGATCTTCACCGGCTCGCTCGTGCAACTCGGCATCGCGACCGTGGCCTCGCTGCTGCTCGGCATCATCGCGCTGCCGGTGATCTTCGCGGAGACCCCGCAGGCGCTGTGGCTGTTCGCCCTGCTGCCGATCGGTCTCGCCGCGCTGCACCCGAAGATCCTCACCTGGGGCACCTCGCTGGTGCTCAAGACGCTGCGCCGCCCGCCGCTCGACCACCGGTTGAAGTGGTCGACCATCGGCAAGGTGCTCGGCTTCTCCCTGCTCGCGTACGCGGCGTTCGGCTCGCACATGTGGCTGCTGGCGAACTCGGTCGGCGCTCCCGGCGTGAGCGGCCTGCTGCTGTGCATCGGCGCGATGGCCATCAGCATGACGGCCGGTCTGTTCGCGTTCTTCCTGCCGTCGGGCGCGGGCGTCCGCGAGGCCGTCATCGTCGCGGTGCTGGCCGCCAGCGGCATCGACCCGGTGCAGGGCCTCGCCTTCGCCGTGGCGTCGCGGTTGATGTTCATCGTGGCCGACGTGGTCACCGCGGGCACGGCCGCCACCATCGCGACCCTCCGCCGTCGGGCTGCGCTGGCGGCGCACGGGGCGTGACGTTCCACCTTTTCCGCGCCCCCCGAGCCCACGCGCTCGGGGGGCGTTGTTCTGCGGTGGGCAAGAATGGCCTGCCGGTGCGCGCCGAGCAACACCATCGGTTTGGCGATTCGGTTCGTTACACCGATTGATGTGTTGTTGGGAAGTTGTGAATGAACTACGGATGTTCACGACTGATCTGAAGATTCTGCTTTTCAACCCGCCATTTTTCGGGCACTCTGGGACGCGGTTCTGCTGACGCGAGTGCCGGTGGGGATTGCCTCGCGTCACCATTCATCGTTACGGGGGGTTAGAACACGCATGTCTTCTCGTCGTTCTCTCTCGCTGGTCGCTGCCGTTTTGGCGACCACCGCGAGTCTTCTTCCGGCCTTGGCCGGAGTGGCAGGCGCCGATCCGGCCTCGACGGCTCCGTCGTCGTCCGCGGTCGCCACGCCGACCGAGTCCAGCACCACGCCACCTGCGGAGACCTCGGCTTCGACGCCGACCTCCAGCTCGGAGGCGCCCGCGCCCACCAAGGCCGAGACGGCCGCCCCCGAGGCGGCTCCGAAGGCCGCGGCCACCGCGGCCGACCCGTGGGAGCAGTCCCCGGTGTACAGCAAGTGGCAGCAGCTCGGCGGCGCGGCGTTCGCGGGTGACCTGGTCGGCGCCGAGGTCGTCCAGGCCAACGGCATCCGTTATGCCAAGTTCTCCAAGAACGTCACGATCACCCACGACGCAGCGAATGGCGCGCACTGGTTCTCGGGTGCCATCGCCGGCGTGTGGAATGGCACCACCAGTGGTCCGGACGGCGCAGTCAGCGTGGCGACCATGGACCAGGTCCCCGTTTCGCGCGGTTTCCAGGCGGGTGCGGCCTCCGCGTTCAGCAACGGGGTGTCCGTGTACTACTCCGACGCCTACGGCGCATTTCCCATCAGCGGGGCGATGCGGCAGAAGTACTGGGCGTACGGCAGCGTCAACGGCACGTTCGGCTGGCCGACCACCATCGAGGGCGCCTGGGCCGACCCCAACGGGGGCGCGACCCAGATCACGTCGCAGAACTTCAGCGAGGCGGTCACCCTCTTCAAGGGCCCGAGCGGCCAGGCCTACTGGATCAGCGGCGCGCTGCGCGAGAAGTACCTCTCCGCCGACGGTCCGGTGGGCTTCAACGGTTCGCTCACCGGTGACCAGACGGCCAGCGCGGGCTCCGGCTGGTTCGTCGGCACCGAGACGGGCACCATCTACTGGTCGCCCAGCACGTCCGCGGTCAGGCTCGAAGGCCCGATCAACGCCAAGTACTGGTCCGAGGGCGGCCCCAACGGCCGCTTCGGCTACCCGTTCGCCGACGTCGACAAGATCGGCGACGGCCAGTTCGCGAGCTTCACCAACCAGGTCACCATCTTCCACTCGGACACGAAGGGCACGCACTGGATCAGCGGTGCGCTGCGCGCGAAGCTCGACGCCCTCGGCGGCGTGACGGGTCCGCTCGGCTTCCCGACGTCGGACCAGTACGCGACCAACGGCCCGAACGGCCTGTACGTGCTGTTCGGTCCGAACAAGGTGATCCTCTGGGGTGCGAGCACCGGCGCCTTCCTGGTCCGGGACCAGTACCTGGCCAAGCTGCGCGCCGACGGCGACGTCTACTACTACGGCCTGCCGATGACCGAGGTCGGTCCTGTCGGCCCGTACCAGTTCCAGCAGTTCCAGGCCGCGACGATCTTCGACGGCAACGGCCGCTCCACGGTCACCCTCGGGTGGGACTTCCGTGAGGTGTGGTGGTACCTCGGCGGCACCAGCAGCCCGCTCGGCTACGCCCAGTACGACTACGAGAGCTGGGGCAACAACCAGTTCTACCAGCAGTTCGACTACGGCTACGTGCTGTGCGACTACAACGAGAACATCTGCTACTACGACTACAGCGGTGCTTCGGCGAGGTCCGCGTCGGGCACCGCGAAGCCCGACGTCGAGCAGGTCCGCCGCGAGGCCGACAAGATCTCGATCAACGGTGGCGGCCCGCGCGGCTGACACCTCGTGACCACAGGGGCCGGTGCGCACTCCAGCGCACCGGCCCCCGTGCTTTCCCGGCGCGCGGGCCGGGGCCGCCGACCGCCCCGTAAACTGGCCGACCGGCGTCGTCGGATCCCAAGGAGCAGCGTGAGTCACGTTCATCCCAGTGCCGTCATCGGTGACGGAGTAGAGCTCGGTGAGCGGGTCACCATCGGGCCGAACGCGGTCGTGCTCGGTCCCGCGAAGATCGGTGACGACTGCTGGATCGGTCCCGGCTGCGTGATCGGCACCCCGCCGGAGCTCAGCAGCGAGCCGCACAACCGCGCGTGGGACGGCGAACTCGCGCACAGCGGTGTCGAGATCGGCCCGCGCACGGTGGTGCGCGAGCTGAGCACCATCCACCAGGGCAGCTACCGCCCGACCAGGGTCGGCGCCGACTGCTGGCTGCTCAACCGCGTGTACGTCGCGCACGACGGCCAGGTCGGCGACGGCGTGACGCTGTCCGCGGGGACCAGCCTCGGCGGCCACGTCCAGATCGGCGACCGGGTCAACGTCGGGATGAACGCCGTGGTGCACCAGCGCCGCGTGATCGGACCGGGCGCGATGGTCGGCATGGGCGGCGCGGTGACCAAGGACGTGCCGCCGTTCGCCATGGCCTACGGGAACCCGGCCAGGCTGAACGGGGTGAACGCGGTCGGCATGACGCGCTCCGGCATGGGTGAGGACGTGGTGCGCCTGCTCGCCGCGGCCTACGCCGAACTGCTGGTGCCCGCCGACCTGCCGGAGGAGCTGCGGGAGGCGTTCGCCTGGTGGTTCGAGGTGAAGCCCGCGAAGCCGCTGGCGTCGAGCGAGGCTGCTCTGCCGCTGTAACCGCGCACCGACGGCGGTCCCGGTTCGCGGCACGAACCGGGACCGCCGTCGCCGCGGTCAGAACCAGCGTTCGAGCACCAGCGCCACGCCGTCCTCCACGTGCGAGGCCGTCACCTCGTCCGCCACGTCCAGCGCCTCCTGGTGCGCGTTCGCCATCGCCACCCCGTGGCCCGCCCAGGACAGCATCGGCACGTCGTTCGGCATGTCCCCGAACGCGATCACGTCCGCCGCACCCACCCCGAACCGCTCGGCCACGTCGGCCAGGCCCGAGGCCTTCGTCACGTTCGGCGCGGAGATCTCGATCAGCCCCGCGTTGCTCGAGTACGTGACCTCGACCTCGTCGCCGAGCAGCGAGGTCGCCGCCAGCGCCATCTCCGCGCTCGTCATCTTCTCGTGGCCTACCAGCAGTTTGATCGCCGGGTGCCCCAGCACCTCGGCCCTGGTCACCTCGCGGTGGTCGCTGTCGCCCCACGGGTGCCGGTAGGCGGTCTCGGCGACGAACGGCTGGACGTCGTCGTCGAGCGCCCTGGCGCCGACGCGCTCGGTCGCCACCGCGCAGCCGGGCAGCGCGGCGTCCAGCACGTTCGCGAGGTCCGCGAGCCGCACCGGGTCGAGCCCGACCTGCCACACGACGCGGTCCGCCCCGATGTCGTAGAGCACCGCGCCGTTGGCGCACACCGCGTAGCCGGTCGTCCCCGCCCCCTGCGCGACCACGGGCACCCAGCGGGGTGGGCGGCCCGTGACCAGCACGAACGGGGTGCCCGACGCGTGCACCCTGCCGATCGCGGACGCGGTTCGCCCACTCACCCGCTCGTCGAGCCCGAGCAGCGTTCCGTCAACGTCCGAGGCAACCAACCGAGGTCTCTCCACCTGCCCATAGTGCCTTGTGCGCGGGAGTGGTCGGTGAACGCCGCTTCGCCTCCCGCCGACGGTCTCGTTACTGTCTCCGGGTGCGCATTGGCATCGTGATCTTGCCCGAACACCGCTGGTGGGTGGCTGAACCGAAGTGGCGGGGAGCCGAGGAACTGGGGTTCCACCACGCGTGGACCTACGACCACCTCGGGTGGCGCAGCCTGGTCGACGGCCCGTGGTTCTCGGCGGTCCCGACCCTCACCGCCGCCGCGACGGTCACCTCGCGC
This sequence comes from Umezawaea sp., assembly GCF_057122925.1. Lineage (NCBI taxonomy): Bacteria > Bacillati > Actinomycetota > Actinomycetes > Pseudonocardiales > Pseudonocardiaceae > Umezawaea > Umezawaea sp. Next base: position 62,818 of record NZ_DBNGPQ010000128.1, read on the forward strand.
ATCCGCCTCGGCACCTTCGTGGCCAGCCCGAACTTCCGGCACCCCGTGCCCTTCGCGCGGGAGCTGCTGACCGTCGACGACATCTCCGACGGCCGCCTGACCCTCGGCGTCGGCGCGGGCGGCGCGGGCTACGACACCACCGTGCTGGGTGCCGAGCCGGTCACGCCGGGGGAGCGCACGGCCAGGTTCGGCGAGTTCGTCGAGCTGCTCGACCAGCTCCTGACCAGGGAGCGCACCACCTTCCGCGGGGAGCACTTCGCCGCGGAGGAGGCCCGCGGCGCGCCGGGCTGCGTGCAGCGCCCGAGGCTGCCGTTCCTGATCGCGGCCAACGGCCCCAGGGCCATGGGGATCGCCGCCCGCTACGGCACCGGGTGGGTCACCACCGGGCCGTCGACCGAGGACGTCGAAGCGTGGTGGCGCGGGGTCGCCGACGCCGCGGACAGGTTCGACGACACCCTGGCCTCGATCGGCCGGGAACGCGCGACGGCGGACCGCTACCTCAACCTCGACTCGGCGCCGGTGTACTCGCTGACCAGCGTCGAGTGCTTCCGCGACGCCGTCGGCCGCGCCCGTGGGCTGGGCTTCACCGACGCCGTCGCGCACTGGCCCCGTGCGGACGGCGTCTTCGCGGGCCGTGAGTCCGTGCTCGAACAGGTCGCGGCGGACGTCCTCCCCGAGCTGACCGGGGCTAGCCCGCCGACCGCCACCCGCTGAACTCGGCGTCGGTGCGCGCCTGCGCGTTCACCCGCAGCCGCGCGTCCGGGCCGATCGCCAGCACCATCGCGCAGGACTTCACGTCGGTCAGCACCGTCGGGTGGTCGACCGTGTCGCCGTTCATGCCGGACCACGGTTCGAACTCGCCGTCGGCCCGCTCGCGGGTGATCGCCACCTTGCCCCTGTCGTCCCGTCCGACCAGGACCAGCCTGCCGTCGCGCGACACCCCCGCGACGTCCCCGGCCCCACCGGGTCCGGGGTGGACGGTCGGTGTGGACCAGCCCGTCGCGCTCCGCCTGCTGATGGCGACCTCACCGGTGTTCGCCACCCGGTAGGCCAGCGCGTTCGAGCCGATCGCGACGGGTGCGCCCGCGGGTGCGACCGAGCCGAACGGCCGCCAGTCGCCCTGCCAGCGCACGAGCCCGTCGGTGCCCATCGCGAACAGCTCCACGCCGTCCGGTCCGCTCACCGCGGCGAGCCCGTCGCGGAACCCGGACCCGCCGAGGTCGGTCCACCCGTCCGGCCACGAGCCGGACCGCTCCTGCTCCAGCCTGCTGACCCCGCCCCTGCCGTTGAGCACGAACGCCGCCAGCCGCCCGTCGGCCAGCGCGACGACCGTCGGCGCGGACACCCCGTCGCTGCCGTCCGGGCTGCCGAGGTCGGTCCACCGGCCTCCGCGCCAGCACGCGATCGTGTCGTCGTCCCGCCGGAGACCGCAGGCCTCCAGGCCGTTGCGGCCGGTGGCGACGGCCACACCCGGCGCGAGCGGCCCGCCGGGGTCGCCGAGGTCCGCGTGCTGCCACGACTCGCCGCTCCAGGCCCGCAGCCCGCCCGCGAGCACGGCGAACGCCCACGGTGTGCCGTGCTCGTCACGGCCTGCCCAGGACACCCCGCGCGGCCACCGCTTGTACGTCCGGCGCGGCCAGTTGTCGTAGCTGACCTGCTTGCCCAGCAGCGGGTCGTGGGCCGTGTAGCGCTTGAAGTCGGCGAGCTTCTGCCGCTGCTGGGCGGGGTCGAGGTTCACCGGCGACTGCTCGATGTTGTAGTCGCGGTAGCCGATCTCGACGAACACCGGCCGACGCGCCGAGTCGCGGTAGTTCCGCGCCGCGGCCTCGGTGAACTTGGCCGTCATCAGGTGGTCGGGGTGGTCGTAGAACGGCTTCCAGTGCGGGTAGTCCTTGCGCGGCTCGGAGTCCTGCGTGCGCACGACGGTCGGCTGGAACCGCTCCATCAGCGTCTGGAGCACGTCCAGCAGGTCGTACCGGCGGTACGAGGAGGGCTTCGCCACCAGCGAGCCGCGCGGCTGCACCGCGGTGACCCGCACCGACTCGTTCCGGTCGGACCACAGCCTGCGCAGCGCGTGCAGACCGCCGGGCGTGCGGGTGCCGTCCTCCGGCAGGTTCACGAAGATCAGCTTGATGGACGGGCGGGCGCGCAGCGAGTACTGCTCGACCTGGTGGTCCGCGTCGATCCGCAGCGGCTCGCCGATCCAGTCGTCGGCCACGTCCGCCATTGCCGCGTAGGCCGCCCGAACCCCCGCCTGCCTGCTCGCCATGTACTCGGCGGGGTCCGAGGCGTTGGCCTCCCCGGCGGTCAGGAACACTGTCACCACGGCCCGTTCGGCGCGCACGTCGTCGCGCAGGTCCGGGTTCATGAACAGCAGGTCGTCGTCCTGGTGGGCGACTACCTGGAGCGACAACGGGCTGGAACCGCGCGGGGGCTCACCGGGCCTCGGCGCGCACGCCAGCAAGAAGACCGTGAGGATCAACGCGACGAACACCCTGAGTCGTGGCACGGCGTTCACGAGGGCGAACTGTCGTTGGAGAACACACGTCCGCCCTGGTGGTGCCGTGGTGAAGCGAGGGGCAACAGGCCGCCCGCGTGACTGCGCGTAGTTTATCCGTTGAGACGACGGTGGATCCACACAGGTGTGAGCCGAGGTGGGTTGGGCAACGCACACGTCTTCCCAGACGTCCTGGGAGGTTGGTGGGTTGCACGAACCGACCGGAAAGGAACCCATGCGTTTGTCGGTCGTCATCCCGTGCTTCAACGAGGAGCGCGGTCTGGCACAGCTGCACGAGGAGCTCAGCCGGGTGCTGCCGGAGGTCGCCGAGGACTTCGAGGTCATCCTCGTCGACGACGGCAGCGCCGACGGCACGCTGCGGGAGCTGCGTGCGCTCGCGGAGTCGGACCCCCGGTTCACCTACCTGGCGCTGAGCCGGAACTTCGGCAAGGAAGCCGCGATGCTGGCCGGTCTGAGCCAGGCGCACGGCGAGGTCGTGGCGATCATGGACGCCGACCTCCAGCACCCGCCCGAGCTGCTCGGGCAGATGACGTCGCTGCTGTCCAAGGGCTACGACCAGGTCGTGGCCCGGCGGACGAGGCACGGCGAGCCGGTGCTGCGGAAGATGGTCTCCAAGCTCTACTACCGCGTGATCAACAAGGTGGTGGACGTCGAGCTGGAGGACGGTGTCGGCGACTTCCGCGTGCTGACCAGGCGCGCGGTGCAGGCGCTGCTGTCGCTGGGTGAGTACAACCGGTTCTCCAAGGGCCTGTTCGCCTGGATCGGCTTCGACACCGCGGTCGTCGACTACGAGAACGTGCTCCGCCAGGCGGGCGACAGCGCGTGGACCTTCCGCAAGCTGCTCAACTACGGCATCGACGGCGTCGTGTCGTTCAACAACCGCCCGCTGCGCCTGGCCATCTACCTCGGTGGGCTGGTGACAGCGTTGTCATTCGGCTACGCCGCGTGGCTGCTCGTCTACGCGCTGCGCGTGGGCGTCGCCGTGCCCGGCTACCTGACCCTGATGTGCGGCGTGCTCGGCCTCGGCGGCCTCCAGCTGCTGTTCCTCGGCGTGATCGGCGAGTACCTCGGCCGGATCTACTACGAGTCCAAGCAGCGGCCGCACTTCCTGGTGAAGGAGTCGAGCGGTGCGCGCCCGGTGCCGGTGACCGTGCCGCTGGGTCGGGAGACCGCCGGTGGCCAGTTCCTGGAGCGGTCGGCGCCGTGAACTGGAAGTCCACCCTGGGGAGGATCGTCCGGTTCGGCCTGGTCGGCGTCGTCAACACCGCCGTCTACTACGGGCTGTACCTGCTGTTCAAGCTCGCCCTGCCCTACCTGGCGGCCCACGTGCTCGCGTTCTGCCTGGCGATGATCGGGTCCTACTTCCTGAGCTGCTACTTCACCTTCCGCACCCGTCCGACGTGGAAGAAGTTCCTGCTCTTCCCCCTGTCCAACGCCACCAACTTCGTCATCAGCACGGCAGGCCTCTACCTGCTCGTCGGCTGGTTCGGGATGAACCAGCAGATCGCGCCGCTGGTCGCCGCCGCGGCCGCGATCCCGCTCACCTTCGTGGTGGCCCAGTTCGTCCTCATCGACCGCAGCGTCGAAGTCGAAAGAGAGCTCAAGCCTTGATCTCGGCAGCCCGCAGGCCGCTCCACGGTGGGGTGGTCGCCTCCGGCGTGTGCCTCGTGGTCGTCCTGCTCGCCCAGCTCCCGTTCCTGCGCAACCGGTTCTTCTACGTCTGGGACGACAGCTCGGCGCAGTTCCTCCCCTCGTGGCACTACCTGGGTCAGCAGTTCGTCGCCGGTGACTGGCCGAAGCTGATGTCACCGGACAACTGGGTCGGCGGCAACTTCGCCGGTGAGGCCCTCTTCGGCCTGTGGAACCCGGTCAACGTCGCCAACTACGTGCTGGTCTCGCGGTTCGACGACCTCGCCCTCGCCGCGCTCGTGGTGAAGACCGAGTTCCTGACGCTGCTCGCGCTCGGCACGTACCTGCTGGTCAGGGAGTACGGCGCGGGACGCGGCGCCGCCGCTGTCATCGCCGTCGCGCTCCCCTTCGGCGGGTTCACCCTCTACTACGACGCGGGGTCGTGGGCCGCCGGTCTGATGGCCTTCGCCTGGATCCCGTTCACCTGGTGGTCCGCCCGCCGGGTGGCCAGGGGCGCGGGCAGCCCGCTGTGGCCGTTCCTCTTCGGCGCGCTGGCGGTGACGACCGGCAACCCGTACGGCCTGCTCGGCGTGTGCGCGGTGCTGTTCGCGCTGCTGGTCGAGTCGTGGTTCGCCCGAGACCGGGCGGCCGTGGTCAGGGTGTTCGTCGTCGGTGTGCTGGTCGGGCTGGTCGTGCCGCTGGTCTACCTGCCCCTGCTCGGCACCTCGTCGGTGACGGACCGGGCCGGTCAGGGCTTCGCCAGCACCGGGCTGCTGGTGCCCGCGCTGTCGGACTTCCTGAGCATGAGCACACCGAGCCACCTGCCTGCGATCTGGACGTTCGCCAACCCCCTCCGGCTCAGCGTGCCGGGCGTGTACTTCGCCTGGTTCGTCGTGCCCCTGCTGCCCTGGCTGGACTGGGGCGTGCTGCGCCGCCGGTGGCGGGAGCTGCTCGGGGTCTTCGTCGTGATGGGCGGCTACCTGCTGTTCGCGATCGGGCCGTCGAACCTGTGGATGTTCCGGTTCCCGCTGCGCCACGTCGAGGTGATCTTCCTCGCCGTCGGGGTCGTGTTCGCCGTGCTGCTGAGCGGCGGACTGCGCACCGACCGGGTGCGGGCCAGGGCGCTGATCACGGCGGGCGTGCTGCTGTTCACCGGCTACCTGAGCTTCGCGGCGGACTCGTGGGGCTGGAAGCGGCACGCGGTGTCGCTCGCCCTGCTCGCCGTCGGCACGGTCCTCGCGGTGCGGCTGGCCCGCGGGCGGGGGCTGTTCGTCGTGCTCGTGGCGGGCGTCGCCGCCGCGCTGGCGCTCCAGACCGCGTGGTACCCCAAGAACGCCGACGTGGCCGACTACGGGCTGCCGAGCACGGTCTCCGAGCGGCGCGCGATGCACGACTACCAGGGCACGACCTTCCAGGTGGGCTCGGTCGTCATCGGCAACAACGGCCTGCTGCTCGACGCGCACATGGTCAGCTCGTACACCGGCATGGGCAACCGGAAGTTCAACCAGGCCACCTGCCTGAACTACGAGGGCACCACGTGCCCGCAGTCGCTGGACAAGCTGCTCAAGCCGACCGACCTGGCCGGTCAGACCCTGCTCGACCTGCTGAGGGTGGAGACGGTCGTCGTGCAGCGCGCGGTGAACGGCAGCCCGCCGGTCCCGCCGGGTTGGGAGGTCACCGAGCGCAACGATCGCATCACGGTCCTGCGGCGCGGCACCCCGCTGCCGTGGCCGGGTGGACGGATCGGCTGGACCGACGTGCAGGTCTCCTCGGACACCTCTACGGACCGTCGCGAAACCGTCCGGTTCACCGGTTCGGGCACGCTCGCGTTCGCCCGGTTGAACTGGCCCGGTTACCGTGCGGAGGTGGATGGCAAGCCCGTCGACGTGCGCGAAGGACCGGCCGGTCTGGTTCTGGTCGACGTCCGCGACGGCGGCGAGCTGACCCTCACCTGGAGCGCGCCCGGCCTCGTCCCCGGTCTGGTCGCCGCGGTGGTCGGCCTGCTCGGAGCGGTCGGGTTCAGCGTGCTCGTGGTGATCCGCCGCCGCCGGGTCGCGGACGTTTCCGCTGATCAAGCGTCGTGAGGGGAAGGCAGGGCCGAGTGGGGACCGCGGTGGGCGCACCGCTATCCTCGGGCGCCGTGAGCTTCGCTGGTTATGACCTCGTCGTTGTCGGTTCCGGATTCTTCGGCCTCACGGTTGCCGAGCGCACCGCGACCCAGCTGAACAAGCGGGTCCTGGTGCTCGAACGCCGCGAGCACATTGGTGGCAACGCCTACTCGGAGGCGGAGCCGGAGACGGGCATCGAGGTGCACCGCTACGGCGCGCACCTGTTCCACACCTCCAACAAGCGGGTGTGGGAGTACGTCAACCAGTTCACCGAGTTCACCGGGTACCAGCACCGCGTGTTCGCGAAGTACCAGGACCAGGTCTACTCGTTCCCGATGAACCTGGCGCTCATCAACCAGTTCTTCGGCAAGTCCCACACGCCGGACGAGGCGCGCGCGCTCATCGCGAAGCTCGCGAGCGAGATCGAGACCGCCGACGCGCAGAACCTGGAGGAGAAGGCGATCTCGCTGATCGGCCGTCCCCTCTACGAGGCGTTCATCCGCGGCTACACGGCCAAGCAGTGGCAGACGGACCCGAAGAACCTGCCCGCGGCCAACATCACCCGGCTGCCGGTGCGCTACAACTTCGAGAACCGCTACTTCAACGACGACTTCGAGGGCCTGCCCGTCGACGGCTACACCGCGTGGCTGGAGAAGATGGCGGAGCACGAGAACATCGAGGTCCGGCTGAACACCGACTACTTCGACGTCAAGGACGAGATCCCCGCCGGGACCCCGGTCGTCTACACCGGTCCGCTGGACCACTACTTCGACTACTCCGAGGGCCGCCTGGGCTGGCGCACCCTGGACTTCGAGCGCGAGGTCGTCGCCACGGGCGACTTCCAGGGCACCTCCGTCATGAACTACAACGACGAAGAGGTCCCCTACACGCGCATCCACGAGTTCCGGCACTTCCACCCGGAGCGGGACTACCCGAAGGACAAGACGGTCATCGTCCGGGAGTACTCGCGCTTCGCCAAGGAGGACGACGAGCCGTACTACCCGATCAACACCGCCGAGGACCGCGTCATGCTGGAGCGGTACCGCGAGCTGGCGAAGGTCGAGGCGGCGGAGCGCAACGTGCTGTTCGGCGGTCGGCTGGGCACCTACCAGTACCTCGACATGCACATGGCCATCGGTGCCGCGCTGAGCACGTTCGACAACAAGATCGCGCCGCACCTGACCGAGGGCAAGCCGATCGACGGCAGCATCTGATCAAGACCCGATGGTGATCGCCCGGTGGGACGCAGGTTTCCCGCCGGGCGATCACCGTTTGTGAACACCGTGGAACGCAAAGCGCCCGAACGGGCGTTGAACGGGCTCGTAGGTAGTATGAGGACAACGCCGCCGCACCTGATCCACGACTCGTGGCGTTCGCGGTGCGGCGAAGCACGCCATGACCCCACGTCGAACGTTCGATTCTGAACCCGAAACCGCGTTGATGGCGGTTCGCCGGAGGAAGCACGTGACCGAGCAGGCCAAGGCCGTTAGCGCCGCCGCCCCGAAGATCGAGACGACCGCTCCGGACAACAAGGTCAGCGACGTGGCTTCGGTCCGCGTCGGGGCCAAAGGAGCGGGCTTCAACCCCAACCAGGTGTTGCAGCGGGTGATCCTGCCCCGCGACGAGGACCCGCTCGACGTGCGTCCGCTGTACCTGGACGAGCCCGCGAACGTGCACAGCCACGTCGTGTCGCGCCGATCCGTGACGGTCCCCGCCTCCGCGAAGGTGTCGTTCGCGTCGTACTTCAACGCGTTCCCGGCCAGCTACTGGAAGCGCTGGACGACCGTCGAGGAGGTCGTGCTGCGCCTGGCCGTGCGCGGCTCCGGCCGCGTCGACGTGTACCGCTCCAAGCCCAGCGGCGACCACATCCACCTCGAGGGCCACGCCGTGCGCAGCCCGAAGGCGTGGACGAACCTGGAACTGCGCGTCAGCCTCAAGCCGTTCGAGGACGGCGGCTGGATCTGGTTCGACGTGTTCACCGACGACACGCCGCTGGAGATCAAGGAAGCGGCCTGGACGACGGACACGCCGCTGCCCGAGCAGAAGGTCGCCATCGGCATGACGACCATGCGCCCGATCGACGCGGTCATCGCGCTGCGGGCGCTCGGCGAGGACCCCGCGGTCCTCGACGTCGTGCAGAAGGTGTTCGTCGCCGACCAGGGCGCGGTCAAGGTCAAGGACACCCAGGGCTACGCGGAGGCGCGCAAGCTCCTCGGCGACAAACTGGAGATCATCGAGCAGGAGAACCTCGGCGGTTCGGGTGGCTTCACCCGCGGCCTGTACGAGGCGATCGAGCACACCGACGTCGCCCAGATCATGCTCATGGACGACGACATCCGCCTTGAGCCGGACGCCGTGCTGCGCTCCAACGCGTTCGCCCGCGCCTGCGCCCAGCCGGTCATCGTCGGCAGCCACATGCTGAACCTCCAGGCCCGCGCCCGGCTGCACAGCTTCGGCGAGGTCGTCGACCTGGCGACCTGCAACTGGCGCGCGGCGCCCGGCGCGGTCACCGACCACGACTTCGCCACCGACACGCTGCGCGAGACCGAAGAGCTGCACCTGCGCATCAACTCCACCTACAACGGCTGGTGGATGTGCCTGTTCCCGCGCGAGGTCGTGCAGCGCACCGGCTACCCGCTGCCGCTCTTCATCAAGTGGGACGACGCCGAGTACTCGCTGCGCGCCCTGGAACGCGGCTTCCCGACGGTGTCGCTGCCCGGTTCCGCCGTGTGGCACATGCCGTGGACGGACAAGAACGACGCCACCGACTGGCAGGCGTACTTCCACACGCGCAACCGCCTGGTCATGGCGGCGCTGCACAGCCCGTACGACATCCGCTCGACGCTGCTGAAGCAGGGCCTCAAGCTGACCCTGCGGCACCTGCTGTCGATGGAGTACTCGACGGTCGCCGTGCAGCAGAAGGCCATCGAGGACTTCCTCGCGGGCCCGAGCAAGCTGTTCGACTCGCTGCGCACCGCGCTGCCGGAGATCCAGCAGATGCGCAAGCAGTACACCGACGCCCAGATCCTCACGTCGGCCCGCGAGTTCCCGCCGCCCACCTACGACATGGTGCGCGCCGAGCAGATGCTGAAGCCGCCGGTCAACCCCGCCGTCATCGCGGCGAAGGCGTCCAAGGCCCTGCTGCACAACCTGCGCGACCCCGAGGGCTCCACCGCCGACCGCCCGCAGATCAACGTGCCCGCGACCAACGCCCGCTGGTTCCTCCTCGGCAACCTGGACAGCGCGACCGTGTCCAACGCCGACGGCAGCGGTGTCGCGTTCCGCAAGCGCGACCCCAAGGAGTTCCGCCAGCTCATGGCGCGCTCCGCCCGCAACTACCGCAGGCTCGCGCAGGAGTGGCCGCGGATGAAGAAGGTCTACCGCGACGCCCTCCCGGAGCTCACCTCCGTCGAGTCGTGGCGCAAGATCTTCGAGAACTGACGCCGTACCGCTGACACCGACCATCCCCGCGACTCGACGAGTCGCGGGGATGGTCTCGTTCGAGGGCAACCCGTCGACGTGGTTCGGCGTGCTGTGCGCATGGGGGACAAGAAGCGAGCTGATTTCTACGACGGTCCGGCCCACGACTACCTGCGGTACTGGGACGGGCGCGACTACGAGCAGGCCGCGGAGGAGGTGGCCGTGCGGCGGCTGCTCAGGGGCAGGCACTTCGGTCGCGCGGTCGACGTCGGTGGGGGCTACGGCAGGCTGTGCGTGCTGCTCGGGGAGTTCGCGGACCGGGTGACCCTGGCCGAGCCCAGCGAGCGCCAGCTGGAGGTCGCGGAGCACTTCCTCGGCGTGGACCCGTCCATCGACCGGGTCCGGACGCAGGCCGACGACCTGGTGTTCGAGGACGGGTCGTTCGACCTGGTGACGATGATCCGGGTGTCGCACCACCTGCCGGAACCGACGGCGGAGTTCGCCGAGATCAGCCGCGTGCTCGAGCCGGGGGGCACCGCGGTCGTGGAGGTCGCGAACCTCGCGCACGGGCTGAACAGGCTCAGGTACCTGCTGCGCCGCGAGCCGGTGCCGACCGAGCCGGTCGACATCCGGTCGGCGGAGAACCGCCACGACGACGAGATCCCGTTCGTCAACCACAACCCGCGCGTCGTGATCGAGCAGCTCGCCGCCGCGGGCCTGCGGACCGAACGCGTGCTGTCCGTGTCGAACCTGCGCAGCCCCACCCTGAAGAGGCTGCTGCCGCACCGGCTTCGCGTGGCGCTGGAAGGCCTCCTGCAACCGGTGCTCGCCAAGGTCTACTTCGGACCGAGCGTCTTCCTGCTGCTGCGCAAGGGATGAGTCAGCCCTTGATCCCGGTCTCGGTCACACCGCGCACCAGGAACCGTTGCAGCACCAGGAACACGACCACCAGCGGCGTGATGGAGACGGCGGCGGCGAGGAACAGCTCGTGCACGTTGATGCTCTGCGCGGTGAGGAACACCGACAGCGCGACCTGCACGGTCCACGCGTCCTGGTCCTGAGCGATCACCAGGGGCCAGAGGAACTGGTTCCAGCTCGTCATGAACGCGATCACGCCGAGCGCGGCGAAGAAGCCGAGCGAGTTCGGCACCACCACCCGCCAGTAGGTGCCCCAGTGGCCGAGGCCGTCGATCCTGGCGGCCTCCTCCAACTCCCTCGGGAAGTTCCGGAAGTACTGCCGGAACAGGAAGGCGGTGAACCCGCTGAACAGGCCGGGGATCACCAGCCCGCGCAGGTCGCTGACCCAGCCCAGCGTCGAGACGACCACGAACGTCGGCACGAACGTCACCGCCGCCGGGATCATCAGCGTCGCGACGACGGCGTAGAACACCTTGTTCGCGTGGCGGTACGGGATGCGCGCCAGCCCGTACCCCGCGAGCGAGCAGAACAGCAGCTGGCCCGCGGTCTGGAGCACGGCGACCACCGTCGAGTTCACCATGCTGCGCAGGATCGGCACCGCAGGATCGTTGAACAGCTCGGTGAAGTTCTCCCAGCGCGGCCGTTCCGGGAACAGCCGCCAGTCGCGCGAGGCGATCTCCGCCTCCGTCGCCAGCCCGTTGCGGACGATCAGGTAGAACGGCAGCAGGAACACCACCGCGAGCACGCCCAGGGCCAGGTACCGCAGCGCCTTCACTTGAGGATCACCTTGCCCTGCAACAGGGTCACCGCGGCGATCAGCAGCGCCAGCAGCACCGCTCCCGCGCCGCCGTGGCCGAAGTCCTGGCCGCCGCTGCCGAGCGACGTGTAGTACAGGTACACCAGCGGCGGCCTGGCGAACGGCGGGTAGCCCTGCGCGCTGCCGAGCACGTTGTAGAACTCGTCGAACGCCTGGTAGGCCGCGATCAGGTTGAGCAGCAGCACCGCGACCGACGTCGTCCGCAGCTGCGGCAGCGTGATGTGGCGCAGCGTCTGCCACCCCGGCTTCGCGCCGTCGATCCACGCCGCTTCGTACAGGTGCCTCGGGATCCGCTGGAGCCCGGCGAGGAACAGGATCAGGTAGAAGCCGACCTGGAGCCACAGCCGCAGAGTGACGAGCACCAGCCAGTACCACGGCGGGTCGGTCGAACCGATCCACGCGACCGGGTCGACGCCGAACCAGCCGAGCACGGTGTTCGCCAGGCCGTAGCGGACGCCGTTGAAGATCGACAGCTTCCACACCAGCGACGCCACCACGTACGAGCACGCGGCGGGCAGGAAGAACACGGACCGGAAGAACGCCTGCATGAACGTGATCCCGTTGACCAGCAGCGCCAGCCCCAGCGACAGCACGAACGTCAGCGGCACGATGAACAGCGCGAACAGGGTGAACGTGCCGAGGCTCCGCAGGAACGGCCCGTCGGAGAGCATGTCGACGTAGTTCGACAGCCCCACGAAGTCCGTCGGCGTGACCGTGTTGCGGGCGTCGAAGAACGACAGCACCACGCTCCAGCCGATCGGCAGGTAGACGAACGCCAGCAGACCCAGTGCGAACGGCCCGACGAACAGCCAGAACGCGCGGGTGTCCGCCCGCCTCATCCGTACAGGCGCTTGAGCTCGTCCCGTGCCTTCTGGGCGGCGGCCTTCAGCTCGGTGCCGGGGTCGGCGCCCTCGCGGACCGCCCGCGACACCGCGTCGTTGAACGCCGTGCTCATCGACGGGATCCAGTCCGGCGGGTTGGACGACTTCGCGTTGTCCTGCACGAACTTCACCGCGTCGGCAGCGGCCCCCCTGGTCAGCTTGTCCGCCTTCTCCGCCAGGCTCTGCCGCGGCGGGATGTGGAACCCGTAGGACAGGTTGAAGTCCTCCTGGAAGTCGGTGCGGTCGATCCACAGCCACTTGACGAACGCCTTCGCCTCCTCGACGTGCTTGCTCTTGGCGTTGACCATGGCCCCGTAGGCGCCGACCGGCACCGAGGGCCGCCCGCCGTCGTCGAGCTTCGGCCAGGGCAGCACCCCGAAGTCGTCGCCCAGCGCCTGCTGCACCGCGGGCACGGTCCACAGCCCGGTCCACTGCATCGCGACCAGGCCCTGCGTGAACGCGTCCGGCTCGGCCCAGTCCTTGACCGCCCCCTGGAGCATCGCGCCGCTCGCGTACAGCTCCCGCAGCTTGCCGATCGCGGTGGCCGCCTGCGGCTCGTCGAACCCGACCTCGTGCTCGGGCGTCACGTAGTCGAGCCCCACCGACCACAGCGACGGCCCGCCCAGCACCCCCACACCACCGTCGTTGCCCGCGAACAGGCCCTTCACCCCACCGGTCGTCAGCCGCTTCGCCGCGTCGATCAGCTCGTCCACCGTGGACGGCGGCTTCACGCCCGCCTGCTCGAACATGCTCTTGCGGTAGAACAGCATCTGCATGTCCACTGCCTGCGGGATGCCGAACACCTGACCGTCGATGGTGTGCCCGTCGAGGATCGTGGCGGTGAAGTCGTCCCTGACCCCACCGATCAGGTCGTCCAGCGGCACGAGCTGGCCCGCGCGGACCGCGCTGATCTGCAACGTGGACTCGAAGACGTCCGGCCCGCCGTCGGACAGCAGGCTGGTGGCCAGCTTCGAGTCGTAGTCGCCGGGGTTCCACTGCACCCGCACGCTTGCCTGGTCGTAGGCCTTCGCGTACCGCTCGACCGCTTCCTGGACGCCCGCTTCGCCGTAGGCGTGGTACCACTGCCGCAACTCCTGGCCCCCACCACCGCCCCGGCCCGTGTTGGAGCCGCAGGCGGCGAGCAGGCTCGCCAGCGCGGCCGCTCCGGTGGCGCTCAGGACAGTGCGACGGCTGATCTCCCCTGGGTTCACACGTTCCGTACTACTCCCACTCCGCTGTGTGCACAAATGGTATTGATCCGTGGGACGAACTCACGCGAGCGCGGTCCAGTCGACCTCGTAGAGGGTGAGGTCCGGATTGCTGTAGCGGACGCGCAGCGCGGGCACCCCGCTGAGCCCGATGAGCCCCGGCGACCGCCGGAACCCGTCCATGAAACCGGTCGTCACGACGGCGTAGCGGATGTTGAGGTCGCGGACGACCTGGCCGACCTCGTGGTCGGTGTCGAGCCGGTTGAAGCGCTCCAGGAGCAGCTTCCGGCGCGGGCTGAGCGTGGCCGGGTTCGGGTAGTGGCCGATGATCGGCTCCGCGCCGCTGAGCGCGTAGGTCCAGACCGTGCCGTCCACGCCGTCGTTCATCACGCGCTCACCCGGCCGCACCACGGTGCCCAGTTCCACCAGGCCCGCGCGTTCCTGGTCGGACACGACGGACCCGGAGAAGTCCCACTGCATCCGCTGTCCGTTGCGCTCCGCGTAGCCGCCGGTCTGCACCAGGTAGCCCGCGGCCAGGAGGGCGCCGACCACCGCCAGCGCACCGAGCGACTCCCGCCGCAGGCGGGCGATCCGGCGTGCCGCGGCCTGGAACGCCCAGCCCGCGGCGATGGTCGCGGGCAGGACGAGCACCGCGACCAGGCGCCACCGGTCGTTCCACCAGGGCGCCGTGATGGCGGTCGACCACGGCGTGTCCAACGCCGCCGCCACCACGAACAGGCAGAGGAAGACCAGGTAGCCCACCAGCAGCCAACGCCACGCGGCGACCTTGACCAGCAGGTGCGCGCCGACCAGGGTGATCGCGGCGAGCAGCCACTGCGGCCAGTTCGCGTCGTGGCCGAGCAGCAGCGCGTCGCCGAACGCCTTCGACGACGTCGTCACGGCAGGCCAGTTGTAGGCGGCGGTCCGGCCCGCCATCGTCAGCGCGCCGAGGAGGTAGACGCCGGACAGGACGAGGGCGACCACCGCGAGGACCGCGAGCCGGGGCAGGTCCCGGCGCAGGAACCGCGACGGGGCCTGGACCGCCCGCTGCACGAGGTAGCAGAGCCCGAGGGCGGCACCGACGAAGGCCATGGCCGAGTGGGTCGCGACGAGCGCGACGGTGCCCAGCGCGACGAGCACGCCGATCCGGTCGAAGCCGCTGTCGAGCCAGCGGACGAGCAGCGCGAGGAACGGCAGCACCAACGACAACCCGGCCGCGTACGGGTAGAGCTGCCCCCACTGCCACAGGTCGAACGGGTACGAGGCGAACGAGGTCGACACCAGTGCCGACGCGGCGGCCAGGCCCGCACTGCCGTGCAGCGCCTTGACGATCGCGATCGTGCCGAGCGGCACGCCCAGCGCGGCGGTCACCAGCATGCCGCTGTTCATCACGGTCGCGACGGAGTCGCCGGACAACCGGTAGGCCAGCGCCTCGAACGCGTGGTAGGCGTTGGGGTAGAACGCGCCGTTCGGCGAGTCCGGCACGTCGATCCAGCCGAACGCCCGGTTGCTGGAGTTGCCCGTCTCGGCGATGAAGCGGATGCCGTTGGCGTGGTACGGCGCGTCCCAGCCCTGCGGCAGGGAACCCAGCCCGAAGGTGCCGGTGCGGATCGTCAGCGCGGCCACGCCCGCCGCGATCACCACGGCGGCGACCGCGGTGACCGTGCCCGCCCGCGACCACTCGGCGGTGTTCGGCAGTGCCGGGGCCAGGCCGCGACGGCGCAGCAGGACCACGACACCGGCCGCCGCGGCGCACGCGAGCAGCGTCCAGCCGAGGAAGAACCACGTGCTCCAGCCGAGGCCGATCGCGGGCGCGAGCGGTGCGCCGAGCCCGACCAGCCCCATCGTGACGACGGGTGCCGTGCCCGCGAGCAGCCAACCCCGCAGGCCGAGCACGGCCCCCAGGAGCGAGCCGGGGGTCCACAGCAGGACGGCCGTGACGACGAGGAGGAGGACCGTCGACGAGCGGAACTCCAACAACGTGTCGAGCACGACGCCCCCTGGCCTGGCTCAGCAAACGGTGGTGCGCCCCCGGTCGGAGCGCACCACCGGGTGGGAAGGACTCAGGATCGGCCCGCTGCCGTGCGCCTGCCGTTCAGGTTGGCCAGGTCCTCCATGTCGAAGGACGCCGCGGAGGGCGGGTTGACGTCGCGGACCGAGCGCGTCACGTACAGCGGGCGCTTGCGGGCGTCGTCACCCGCCCGGTACACGTACTGGCCGAGCATGCCGACGCAGCCGATCTGCACGCCGCCGACGAACAGCACGGCCCCGATGATCAGGCCGAGCGTGCTCGGCGCGGACAGCGTCACCAGCCCGATGACCAGCATCACCAGCGCGACCAGCAGACCGAGACCGGTGAACAGCGTGCCGAGCACCAGCATCAGCATGACCGGCATCGCGG
Organism: Umezawaea sp.; assembly: GCF_057122925.1. NCBI lineage: Bacteria > Bacillati > Actinomycetota > Actinomycetes > Pseudonocardiales > Pseudonocardiaceae > Umezawaea > Umezawaea sp. Next base: position 78,718 of record NZ_DBNGPQ010000128.1, read on the forward strand.
AGAACTCGACGAACGAGTCGAACACCAGCTTGATCTTCTTGCTGGTGGTCCACTTGCTGTCGTTGGCGAGCCGCGGCTTCTGCTCGAACGCGACCGTCGTCTGGCGGAAGCCGGACCACGCGACGAGCGCGAGGATGTTCCGGTTCAGCTCCGGCATGGCGTTCACGACGTCGAGCACCGGCCTGCCGACCAGCATCTGCGACGGGCCTTCCTTGGGGAAGGTCGACGGCAGGTCGGCGTGCTTGGCGAAGAAGTCGTTGAACTTCAGCGCGAGCTTGTTGGCGATGCCCTTGGGCACCGAGCGCGTCGCGCGGATGGCCCACACGATGTCGTGGCCCGCACGCCACTCGTCCAGGAAGCGGTCGATGACGTCGATCGGCTCCTGGAGGTCCGCGCTGAGCGTGATGGCGCAGTCGCCGCGGCACAGCGCGAAACCGGCGCTCAGACCCGCGTGCGAGCCGAAGTTGCGGGAGAACGAGGCCACGCGGGCCACGTCGTCCTCGCCCAGCGCGGCGATGAACAGGTCTGCGGTGTTGTCCGTGGAACCGTCGTCGATGAGCACGATCTCGAAGTCCACGTCGGGCTGGGAGCGCCGGATCTCGTGGAACAGCGCCACGGTGCCGGTCACGTTCGGTGCCTCGTCGTAGGCGGGCACGATGATGGAGACCAGCGGGCGGCGTGATGGATCGGTCATGTCTACCTTCGATTCTCGTTGGCCGGTCACTGCCGCTCTCCTGTTCCTGCGGTCACAAGCTTCTGGTCGTCGGACTCGGAGCCCACCGGCTCGTCGGGACCGCCGTCGAGGCGACGACGACGCTGCGACCGGTCGACGAAACCGAGCAGCACGGTGATGAGCAGGCCCGCCGCGCCGGTCGCGATGCCGATCCCGAGACCGGGCATCACCCAGGTGATCTCCAGGGTTCCGCTGGACACGTCCTTCGGGAGGTCGACGGTGGCCAGGCCTGCCGGGCCGAGTCGAACCGGGACGTCCTTGCCGTTGATCGTGGCTTCGTAGCCGGGCCAGGCCAGCCTGGCGAACACGACGGAGCCGCCGTCGGCGCCGCTGAACTTGACCTCTTCGCTGACGTCACCGGTCATGCGGTCCGAATCGACCCGCAGGCCGTCCGGCGTGGACGACACCCGGCCGTCGGGGTGCGGCAGCGGGTCGATCCGCTTCCACACCACGACGCGGTCGGTCGACTCGACCTGGCGCCAGCCTTCGGGAGCGGGCTCGCGGCGGGTGTCGATCAGGCTGTTCTGCACGACCACGGTCTGCGCGCGCAGGAGGTCGGCCAGCGGGCGGTCGGCGCCGGACGGCGGGGTCCAGAGCGACTTCCACGCCTCCGGGCACCAGGTGGACCCCTGGTAGAGGGTGCAGGTGGCGTTGTCCATCGCGTTGAAGCCGACGCCGCTGTAGGCGGTGAGGGTCTCCACGCCCGCCAGGCTGTAGTTGGTGCCGAAGGTCAGGTCCTGGTACGCGCCGTTCGGGTAGCGGTCGTTGCCCGCGACGTGGCCCAGGTCGGCGATCTGCACCGTCATGCCCTCGTACCGGTCGGAGAACCGCTCCTCCAGCAGCTTCTCGCTGGTGGGGAACTTGTAGTCGGTTACGCTCATGTTCGCGGGGAACCAGTAGAGCTGGCAGACGAGGAAGCCGATGGTGCCGACGGCGATGACCGCGAAGCCCTTCGCCCTCTCGACGCCGACCTTGACCAGCACGACGACCATGATCGCCAGCAGCACGTTGGTGAGCAGCTGCCTGCGGTCGGTGGAGGGCAGCGCCGCCCACCCCAGGTAGGCACCGAGCGCGACCATCGCCATGGACGCGGCCATCCTGGCCCGCGCGTTCGTCCGCTGGATGCCCTCGCTGGCCACGATGGCCCAGATGATGATCAGCGGCAGGAACAGGAACGGCACCAGCCGCATCGGCCAGCGGAAGACGCTGAGCTGCGACGGGCCGAGCACCAGCAGCACGTAGACGGCCGTGTAGAAGTACAGGCCCATCAGCTCGCGGCGGCGTTCCACCAGGACCCGCCAGCGCAGCCACGGGACCAGCGGGACGATGAACCAGGCCAGGTACAGCGCGGGGAACGTCGGGGTGTCGCCGCTCCAGATCTCCACGAACGGCTGCATGGCCGGGTTGCTCATGCCGAGGAAGTCCTGGAGCTGCGGGGCGAGGAACCCGTCGTTGAGCGTCTTGCTGTCCCGCCGGTAGCTGACCGAGGCGGTCAGCGCGAACGGCAGGTACACGATGACGTTCATCAGGACGACCGCCGCACCCGCGGCCATCAGGCTCCAGACGCGCCTGCGGTCGAACACCAGCCAGGCCTCCAGCATCACGGCGAGGATGCAGAGGCCGAAGCTGACCAGCTCGTACGGGTTGCCGGTGGTGCACGCCAGGTAACCGGTGACCACGACCCAGACCATCGACTTGCCGGACCGGGCGGCCCGCCGGGCGGTCCACCACACGTACGGCATGAAGCCGTAGGTCACGAGCGCGTTGATCCAGGACGTGCCGTCCATGAAGAGCACGTAGCCCGACAGCGGCAGCGCGGAGCCGATCGCGGCGGCGACCCACGGGCGCACGCCGTACTCGCGGGCGAGCAGGTAGGTGCCGACCGAGAACATGACCATGAAGGCGAGCTTCACGATCGTGATGGCCAGTGCGACGTTGTCGATCCACTGGGTGCCGACGGCCAGCGCGACCTCGACGGGGTTCCACATGCCGGTCGCGACCTCGGCCGCGAAGTTGCCCCCGCGCCACATGTCGAGTTCGAGCAGCGGGAAGCGGCCCTGGCTGATCGCCTCGCCGACCCGCTGCCACACCGGGACCGCCGCGGCCGCGGTGTCGTCCCAGTAGTAGAAGATGTGGTTGCGGTACAGGGGCATCACGGCGCCGAGGAGCACCAGGCCCACCATCACCAGCGGCGGGGTCAGACGCTCGCGCAGGGAGGGCTTCGCCTCCTGTGCCGCGTTCGCTTCGTCGGTGTCCACCGCGGGACTCACAGTCGCTGCACTCATCTCAGGCAATCGTCGAGGGGCTGTGGGATTCGTGCGCATCGAGGAGCGGTGTCGATGGCGTGACGAGTTCATCGCTGGTCGTTCCGGGGTTCGTCACGATCCGTGCAGGACCGAACACCGCTTCCGGCCGGTGCGGCCGCGCGCGGTGAGCAGTCGATCTACTGTGGATCATTCGGAGCGCCTGTCCAGGAAATGCCGCAGCAACCCGCCTGAAACAACTTGCCAGGTACTCTAGCCGGTCCGATGTGACGTGCTCGACCACACCCGGCCCCGGTCGATCCGGAGCCGGGCGGTCCTGTGCTACTTGCGGAAGAAGCGTTCCCTCTGGCCCAGCCGGACCAGTTTGATCCACTCCACGAACGCCTTCGGGTCCTTCCGGACCGCGATGAAGTACAGCCCGAACCGGAACACCTCCAGCGCCCCGAGCTTCCGCATGCCCGGCTGCGACAGCAGGTAGCCGCGGTTGCGGTAGGTGTAGTACCGCTTGATCGGGTTCTCCGGGTCCTGGGCGTGGAACCGACCGCCCAGCATCGGCTTGAACTCGTCCGAGCCGTCCGGGTGCAGGTAGGCGACCTTCAGCGACGTGCCGAAGCGCAGGCCGGTCCGCACCAGGCGCCGGTGGATCTCCACCTCGTCGCCGCGGAAGAACAGCCGGTAGTCCGGGACGCCGATGACGTCGACCGTGGACGCGCGGAACAGCGCCCCGTTGAACAGCGACGCGATCCCCGGCAGGAAGTCCGTGCCCAGGTCGCCGGTGTTCCGCTTCCACGTCAGGCCGCGGCGCAGCGGGAAGGCCAGCTTGTTCGGGGCGTCGATGTTCGACACCACCGGGGAGACGGCGGCGAGCTTGCGCTTGTCCGCCTCCTCCAGGAGCACGGCCAGGACGGTCTCGTCCGCCGGGCGGCCGTCGTCGTCGGCCAGCCACAGCCACTCCGCGCCGAGCGACAGCGCGTGCAGCATGCCGAGCGCGAAGCCGCCCGCGCCGCCGAGGTTGCGGTGGGACGCGAGGTAGGTCGACGGGATGGGGCACTGGTCGACCAGGTCCTCGACGGGCTGGTCCGGGCCGTTGTCCACGACCACGAGGTGGTCGGGGACCCTCGTCTGCGACGCCAGGACCTTCAGCGACTCCGAGAGGAGCTCGCGGCGGTGCCGGGTCACGACGACGGCGACCACGGAGCCCTTGGGCAGTGCCTCGATCACGGTCTACTCGCCACCATTCGTGCTGAGCACGGGCTCGCCGCTGATGCGGGCCAGGGTTTCCGGGCTGAGGTACTCGAACGGGTCGTGGCCCTTGTACGCGGTCAGGACCTCGCGGAGCGAGCCCTGCTGCTTCACCTGGCCCTCGTCCATCCAGATCGCCGAGTCGCAGAACTCGATCAGCGTCTCGTCGGAGTGGTTCGCGAAGACCAGCAGGCCGGAGCGCCGCACGAGGTCCCTGAGGCGGTCCCGCGCCTTCGCCATGAACGCCGCGTCGACCGCGCCGATGCCCTCGTCCAGCAGCAGGATCTCGGGGTCGATCGACGTCACGACGCCCAGCGCCAGGCGGACGCGCATACCCGTGGAGTAGGTGCGCAGCGGCATCGACAGGTAGTCGCCGAGCTCGGTGAACTCCGCGATGTCGTCGACCCGCTTCTCCATCTGCTTGCGGGTCATGCCCAGGAACAGGCCGCGGATCATGATGTTCTCGTAGCCCGAGATCTCCGGGTCCATGCCGACGCCGAGGTCGAACACGGGCGCGACCTTGCCGGTGATGCGCGAGCTGCCCCTGGTGGGCTCGTAGATGCCCGCCAGCAGCCGCAGCAGCGTCGACTTGCCCGCGCCGTTGTGGCCGACGAGGCCGACCCGGTCACCCTCCTTGATGGAGAGGGTGATGTCGTGCAGGGCCTCGATTATCGGGACCCGACCCTCGGAGCCGATCTTGCCGCCGACCTTGCCGAGGGCGAGCTTCTTCAACGACCTCGACTTGGCGTCGAAGATCGGGAAGTCGACGGAGGCGTTCCAGACTTCGATGCTGACCATGTTGTGCGGCCTCACTCAGACCCAGTAGGAGACGCGGGCACGGTAGTTGCGCAGCGCCACGAATGCCAATGCCCAGCCGCCGATGGTGAACGCACCGACCACCACCCAGTGGTGCCAGGACTGGACGTGCCCGATCAGCGGCGCCCGAACGAGCTCCACGAAGTGGTAGAGCGGGTTCAGCTCGGCGATCAGGATGCGCCAGTTGCCCTCGCCGTTGGTGACGGTGTTCAGCACACCCGTGTGCCACACGATAGGCGTCATGAAGAAGATCAGGTTGATGAAGCTGTTGATCACCGGGGGGATGTCCCGGAAGCGGGTGCTGATGATGCCGAACAGCAGCGCGACCCACACCGCGTTGACCACGAGCAGCGCCATCGCCGGGATCACGAGGAGGATGGTCCAGGTGATGCCGGGGTGCGTGAAGGTGTCGCCCTCCATGTGGTACGGCTTCGTCAGCGCCGGGAAGAAGACGATCAGCACGACCACGTAGACCGCCAGGTTGTGCACGAAGAACAGCAGCTGCCGCCACACCATCCGCAGCACGTGCACGGTCATCGGCGCAGGTAGGTGCTTGATCAGCCCCTCGTTGGCGATGAACACGTCCGTACCCTCGGTGATCACGCCGAGGATGAAGTTCCAGACGATGAAGCCGACCGTGACGTACGGCAGGAACGTCGCGAGGTCCTGCTTGAACAGCGTCGAGTACAGCAGGCCGAGGGCCAGCGCGGTCGAACCCATGGAGATGGTGATCCACAGTGGACCGATCACCGACCGGCGGTACCGCTGCTTGATGTCCTGCCAGCCGAGGTGGCCCCACAGCTCCCTGTGCTGCCACGCGTCGCGCACATCGGCGAACGCGCGCGCGAAGGTGCGCGAGTTGGACACGGGGGGTGCTTCAGCTCGGTCGGCCGTACTGGTGGGCTGCACGAGAGCTGAGACTACCGGCGGCAGGTGGGGGCACTTGCCGCCGGTCGGTCACGGTGCGGTCACCGGGCCTCGACGGCCGACAACACGCTGGTCACCTTGACGATCACCTGTTCGTGATCGTAGGTGTACCCCTCGTAGCTGAACTCGATGCCGGACTTCTCCACGTACTCCGACCAGGCCTTGTGCTCGTGCTGCTCCCAGCCGGGGAAGTTGAAGTACTCGTCGAACACCACGACGCTGCCGGGCACCAGCCGCGGGCCCACCAGGTCGAGCACGGTCTTCGTCGAGGAGTAGAGGTCGCAGTCGACGTGCAGGAACGTCACCGGCCCCTCGTGCTCGGCGAGGAAGCCGGGCAGGGTGTCGTCGAACCAGCCGACGACCAGCTCGGCGCCCGGCACGTCCGGCAGGCCCTCGACGTTGAACATCCCGGCGGGGAAGCCGTTGCGCCAGTCCTCGGGCAGGCCCTCGAACGAGTCGAAGCCGTAGACGTCCTCCTCGCCCCGCGAGGCGGCGATGATCTTCAGGGTGCTGCCGGTGTAGACGCCGAACTCCAGCGCCAGCCCGTCCTGCTCCACCAGGCCGAGCGCGTGCTCCAGCGTCTGGTGCGGGTGGCCGAACTGCGGCACCGTCGGCATGTGGTCGCGCACGAACTGCGCGCTCTGGAGGGCCGCTTCGCGCTCGCCCGCGAACACGAGGTCGCGGCGGGCCCGGATCTCGAACTGCTTGCTCGTCTCCACGATCCGGTCGGACTGGTGCCGCACGTCCTCGCGCAGGCCGTCCAGTTCGCGCTGGAGTGCGTCGATCCGCTCGGTCTGCGCCCGGTGGTACGGACCGACCACGTCGTCGATCGCACGGGTGACCTTGTCCCTCAGGGAACGGCGGATCTGCTCGGCTCGCAGGGTGCGGCGGACTCGGTCGAGCACGTCGGGTCTCCTCTCGGCGCACTGAGGTCGCCGCTTCGTCGATCGGTGGGGGTGTCCCCCGTCACCACCATTGGTGAGAGCGCAGTGTGCACCGAACTCAGAGGTACTGGCCAGACCCCGAGATGTGGGGGCCCTCCGGGGCCTCCAGGCCGCCGGTGCCCGCGGGCAGGGCGCGACCGCGCATCTGCTCCAGTTGCACCCGCGCCGCCATCTGCTGGGCGAACAGGGCCGTCTGGATGCCGTGGAACAGACCCTCCAGCCAGCCCACCAGCTGCGCCTGCGCGATCCGCAGTTCGGCGTCCGACGGCACGCCGTCCTCCGTGAACGGCAGCGACAGCCTCTCCAGCTCGTCGCGCAGCTCCGGCGCGAGGCCGTCCTCCAGCTCCTCGATGGAGCGCTTGTGGATCTCCTTGAGCCGGGCGCGGCTCGCCTCGTCGAGGGGAGCGGCCCGCACCTCCTCCAGGAGCTGCTTGATCATCGTGCCGATCCGCATGACCTTCGCCGGTTGCTCCACGAGTTCCGACACGTCCTGACCTCCACCGTTGGTCTCGGCATCGGCGGGGATGCGGGCCGTCCCCACGGGGGTTCCGTCCGGCCCGACCACCACGACCTGCCGCTCGTTCTCGCCTGCCTCGCTCATGCGTCCATCCTCGCCCGATCCGCCCTCCGCCCGCGAACCGGGTCCGTGCCCCTGCTGCGGGCTGACTCGTCCACCTCCGTACGGTGTGCGGCATGGCGTTCGACGTCGCTCGGGTCAGGGGTCTCTTCCCCGCTCTCGGCGACGGCTGGGTCCACCTGGACGCACCGGCGGGCATGCAGGTGCCGGAACAGGTTGCGACCGCCGTCTCCACCGCGCTCCGCGCCCCGGTGTCCGGTCCGGGTGGAATCTTCCCCGCTTCCCAGCGCGCCGAGGCCATCGTCGACGCCGCCCGCAGGTCCATCGCCGACCTCGTGGGCGTCGACCCGGCCGGGGTCGTGCTGGGCCCCAACTCGGCCGTGCTCCTCCAGAGGCTCGCCGACGCGCTGTCCGACGGCTGGTTCCTCGGCGACGAGGTCGTGGTGTCGCGGCTCGACCACCCGTCGAACATCGCGCCGTGGCAGCGGGCCGCGCAGCGCACCGGCAGCGTCGTCCGCTGGGCCGAGGTCGACATCGAGACCTGCGAGCTCCCCGCCTGGCAGTACGACGACCTCGTGACCGACCGCTGCAAGCTCGTCGCGGTGACCGCGGCCTCCGGGTCCGTCGGCACCCGCCCCGACCTCCGCAAGATCGCCGAGGCGGCCCGCGGGCGCGGCGCGCTGGTGGTCGTCGACGCCTCCTCCGCGGCGCCGTTCGTGCCGCTCGACATCACCTCGATGAACGCCGACGTGGTCGCCGTGTCCGCGAACACCTGGGGCGGCCCGCCCGTCGGCGCGCTGGTCTTCCGCGACGCCTCGGTGCTCGACCACCTGCCGTCGTGCTCCGTCGAGCCGGGCGCGCGGGGCCCCGAGCGGCTGGAGCTCGGCCCGCACGCCTACCCGCTGCTGGCCGGGCTCGTCGCGTCCGTCGACTACCTGGCGGGCCTGGACGACGCGGCGATCGGCCCGCGCCGCGAACGCGTGCTCACGTCGCTGGGTTCGGTGAAGGCCTACCAGGCCGGTCTGCTGGCTAACCTCATCAACGAACTGCGCTCGCTCCGCCACGTCATGGTGATCGGCGACGCCATGCGGCGGGTCCCCGCCCTGGCGTTCACGATCGCCGGGGTCAAGGCGGCGGAGGGCGTCGAACACCTGTCCGAACGCGGGGTCTGCGCCTTCGCCGACCCCGGCCAGCACGGCGTGTTCTCCGTGCTGGGCGTCGGCGAGGTGGGCGGCGCGATCCGGGTGGGCCTCGCCCACTACACGAACGCGGTAGAGGTGGATCAACTCGTGCGGGCGGTCGCCGAGCTGGGGTGACGAGGCGGGGAGGCCTGGGGTGGACGACTCGCTGGCACGGGAGATCGCCGACCTGGCGGCGTTGCAGCGGCTGGCGCCGATCATGACCGACTACCTGCCGAACACGGCGCAGGAGCTGCGCCCCGCGGCGCTCGCCGCCGTCGTGGACGAGGTCCTGCTCGGTTCCCGCACGGTCCTCGTGGAGTGCGGGTGCGGGTCCTCCTCGGTGGTGCTCGCCCGGTTCCTGGCCAAGCGCGGGTTCGGCCACCTGCTGTCCATCGAGCACGACGAGCGGACCGCCGCGTTCGTCGCGGGCCAGCTCCGCCGCGAGGGCCTCGGGCACGTCGCCAGGGTCGTCCACGCGCCGCTGGACGCCCACCCGGCCGCGCTGGGCACCTCCACCTGGTACTCGCCGCGCCTGGTGCACGACGAGGTGTCGGCGTTCGTGGACCGGTTCGGCCTGGTCGACCTGCTGCTCGTCGACGGGCCCTCGCTCGGCGACGCCCGGTACCCGGCGCTGCCCGTGCTGCGCGCCGTGCTCGCGCCGGGCGCCGCCGTGCTGGTGGACGACGCCGACCGGCCGGGGGAGCAGGCCGTCCTGGTGCGCTGGGCCGAGGAGTTCTCGCTGCGCTTCCGGACCACGCCGCGCACGTCGCTGGCCACCGCCCTGGCGCTCGGCTGAGCACCCGCTCCGCGTCCGCGCCGGCAGGGGTGCTCACGCGCGGGGCCGACGACCCGCCGGCCCCGCTTCCCCGTTCCTAGGGCGTGAGCAGCAGCTTGCCGAACACGTCGCCGCCGCTCTCCAGCGCGCGGTGCGCCGCGCCCGCGTCCCGCATCGGCACGACGTCGTGGACGATCGGCTTCACCTTCCCGGCGGCGATCAGCGGCCACAGGCCCTCGCGCACGGCCGCCACGATCTCGCCCTTGCTGCCCGGCCCGTCGACGGGCCTGCTGCGCAGCCGGGTACCGGAGACGGTGCCGAGCTTCGCCATCAGCTTGCCGAGGTTCAGCTCGCCCGAGACCCCGCCCTGGAGGCCGATGACGACGAGCCTGCCGCCGAGGTTGAGCACGTCGACGTTGCGGTCCAGGTACTTGGCGCCCATGTTGTCCAGCACGACGTCGGCCGCCCCCACCTCGGCCACGAAGTCCTGCTCGCGGTAGTTGACGGTGATGTCCGCGCCGAGTTCGGCGCACCGCGCGAGCCGCTCGGCCGACCCGGCCGTCACGGCCACCCGCGCGCCGAGCGCCTTGCCGACCTGGACGGCGTGCGTGCCGATGCCGCCCGCGCCGCCGTGCACCAGCAGCAGTTCGCCCTCGCGCAGCCCGGCGTGCAGGACGACGTTCGACCACACCGTGCACGCCACCTCGGGCAGCGCGGCGGCGGTCACCAGGTCGACGCCGTCGGGCAGCGGCAGGAGCTGCGGGGCGGGCACCGCGACCTTCTCGGCGTAGCCGCCACCCGCCAGCAGCGCGCACACCTCGTCGCCGACCCGCCAGCCCGTGACGCCCTCGCCGAGCGCGGAGACCGTGCCCGAGCACTCCATGCCGAGGATCTCCGACGCGCCCGGCGGTGGCGGGTAGAAACCTTGCCGCTGCAACAGGTCGGCTCGGTTCAGCGCGCTCGCCGCCACGTCCAGCAGCACCTCGCCGGGGCCGGGGACGGGATCCGGGACCTCGGTCCACTCCAGCACGTCCGGGCCACCTGGTTCACGAATCGTGATCGCGTACATGGCTTCGACGGTAATCCGCTCGCGCACCGGCCGCCTCGCCCGGCAGCATCGGCGGCATGGACCCGTGGCCCCTGCGACACCTGGTGCTGAGCACCCCCCGTCTGGAACTGCGCCCGGACGACGACGAGGGCCTCCTCGAACTCGCCGAGCAGGCCCGCCTCGGCGTGCACCCGCCCGACGAGATGCCGTTCGCCGTCGAGTGGACCGACACCGCGCCCGAGGACCTCGGGCGCGGCGTGTTCCAGCACCACTGGAGGGCCCGCGCCGACATCAGGCCCGCCGACTGGTCGGTCCACTTCCTCGTCCGCTCCGAAGGCCGCGTCATCGGCACGCAGGGGCTCAGCGCGAAGGACTTCGCGATCAGCGGCGAGGTCAGCACCGGCTCGTGGATCGGGTTGCGACACCAGGGCAGGGGCATCGGCACCGAGATGCGCGCCGCGGTGCTGCTGTTCGCGTTCGACCACCTCGGAGCTGTCAGGGCCAGGTCGTCGGCGTGGAGCGGGAACCCGAAGTCGAACGGCGTCAGCCGCAAGCTCGGTTACGTGCGGGACGGCACCCGGACGGTGGTCCGGAGGGGCGAGGCGACCGAGGACGTGCGCTTCCTGGTCACACCCGACCGGTTCGTCAGACCAGACTGGGAGCTGGGCGTGACCGGGCTCACAGCGTGTCTTGACCTGCTCACCGGCTGACAACCCTCCGAGTGACGGATTGATTTCGGACAGTCGATCTATGCATGGTTCTGCATCCGAACGATTGGGGAGCTCGATCATGTCCGGAAGAACACGACGCGCTGGCTGCAGCGCGATCGCGGCCGCCGCCGCACTGGCGCTCTTCGCCGCGCCAACCGCATCCGCGGGTCCGACCGCGGAGCCCGAGGGCCCCGCACTGGCGAAGAAGCTCGTGAAGGCCGTGTCGGCCGACAGCGTCAACCGCCACCTCATCGCGTTCCAGCGGCTGTCCGACCGCAACGGGGGGACGCGCGCGGTCGGCACGCCCGGCTACGAGGCGAGCGTGGAGTACGTCGCGGGCAAGCTGCGCGGCGCCGGGTTCGACGTCACGACGCCGGAGTTCACCTACCCGGTCCAGGTGACCGACGCCGCCAGCGCCAAGGTCGGCACGTCCACCTACGAGGCCATCCCGATGGAGTTCTCGCCGCAGACGCCGGTCGGTGGCATCACCGGCCCGCTGCGCGCGGTCCCCGAGGACGCGACGCCGGGCTGTGAGGCGACCGACTTCGCGGGCCAGGACTTCACCGGCTCGATCGCACTCGTCCGCCGCGGCGCGTGCACGTTCGACATCAAGCACCGCAACGCGGCCGCCGCGGGCGCCATCGGCGTCATCGTCGCCAACAACACCGCGGGCCCGCTGTCCGGCGTCACCCTCGGCACCCCCGGCGTCGTGCCCACGGGCGGCGTCACCCAGGCCGACGGCACGACGCTGTTCGGCCGCGCGGGCGAGTCCGTCACGCTGGACATGCGGTACCACGAGGACCTGAAGGTGGCGCGCAACGTCATCGCGCAGACCAAGACTGGCCGCAAGGACAACGTCGTGATGGCCGGGTCGCACCTCGACAGCGTCGAGACCGGCGCGGGCATCAACGACAACGGCTCGGGTTCCGCCGCGCTGCTGGAGACCGCCATCCAGCTCGGCGCGAAGCCGAAGGTCTCCAACGCGGTCCGCTTCGCGTGGTGGGGCGCCGAGGAGCTGGGGCTCATCGGCTCCACGGAGTACGTGCGGGCGCTGACGTTCGAGCAGCAGCTCGACATCGCGCTGTACCTGAACTTCGACATGGTCGCCTCGCCGAACGCGGGGTACTTCGTCTACGACGGCGACGACTCCGACGCGGTCGGCGCGGGCGCGGGCCCCTACGGTTCCGCCCAGATCGAGAAGGCGTTCGTCGACTACCTCAAGGTCGGCAAGGGCGTCGAGACCGAGGGGACCGACTTCTCCGGTCGTTCGGACTACGGCGAGTTCATCGCCGTCGGCATCCCCGCTGGTGGCCTGTTCACCGGCGCCGAGGGCGTCAAGACGGCCTCCCAGGCCGCCAAGTGGGGCGGCACGGCGGGCGTGGCCTACGACAAGTGCTACCACCAGGCCTGCGACAACCTGGGCAACCTCGACCGCGTGGCGCTCGACCGCAACGCGGACGCCATCGCCTGGGTGGCGGCGTCCTACGGCGTCAGCACCGAGGACGTGAACGGCGTTCCGCCGCGTCCGAAGCGCGCCGAGGCCCGCGCGGCGACGGCTCGCACCGCCGCCGCCGAGCACCACTCGCACGCGGCCGCTTCGTAGGGCCACCGACGACGAGGGGCGCCCCCGGAGGAGTTCTCCGGGGGCGCCCCTTCGCGTCGAGCGGGCTCAGCCCAGGTTGTTCGTGCCGAACGTGTCGCAGCGGGCCGGGTCGCCGCTGTCGTACCCGGCGCGGTACCACTTCTGCCGCTGCGCCGAGGAGCCGTGGCTGAACTGGGTCGTGTCGACCTTGCCGCCGCCCAGCTCCTTCTGGATGTAGTCGTCGCCGATGCGGCCCGCGGCGTCCAGCGCCGCGTTGATGTCCTCGTCGGTCACGCCGGTGATGAGGGGCTTGCCGGAGGCCGTGGGGACGGTCGTGGCGTGGTTCGCCCACGCGCCCGCGTAGCAGTCGGCCTGGAGTTCGAGGCGGACCGAGTCCGACTGGGGGCCGGTGCCCTGCTTGACCCGGTCCGACGTGCCCAGCAGGTTCTGGATGTGGTGGCCGTACTCGTGGGCCAGCACGTAGGCCTCGACGAACGGGCCGCCGGTGGCGCCGAACGTGGTCTTCAGCTCCTGGAAGAACGCCAGGTCGATGTAGACCTCGGCGTCGGCCGGGCAGTAGAACGGGCCCGCCGCGGAGGTCGCGCTGCCGCAGCCGCCCGTGTTCACGCCGCCCTGGAAGAAGTTCGTCTGCGCGGGCTTGTAGGTGTTGCCCGAGCGGGCGTACTGGTCCGCCCAGTACGCCTGGATGGAGTTGATGAACGCGACGGCGCGGCAGTCGTCCTCGCGGTTCGCGTCCGCCCCGGTCTTGCACTTCTCGCGGATCGCGGCCGAGTCGACCTGCTGGTTCTGGCCCACGTCGCCGAAGCCCGAGCCGGACGGCAGTTGGAAGCCGCTGCCGCCCGCGAACTGCGACAGCAGGAAGTAGATGACCAGGCCGACGATGCCCAGGCCGCCACCGCCGAGGGCGACCCGCCCGCCGACGCCTCCGCCACCACCCCGCTGGTCGTCGATCTGGGACGTGTCGAGTTCGGCATCTTCGTTGAACTGCACCGCGTGTCCTCCCGCCAAGACCCCTAGTCGGGACACGATAGCCCCGGACGCGCCTGGGTGCGGTGCCCGACAGGGCCCCGCACCCAGGCGTTACTTGGTGGGAAATGACGATCGCCGTCATCGCGAGGTTGGCGTGGAATTCGGCCAGTTCCGCTCCTGAGAGGGAACCGATGCCGAACTCAACAGCGTCGACGTGCGCGGATGACACCGGTGGCGCCTGCGCACCCGATACCTGGCTTTCACTGCTCACATTCGCGACCGGATCGTGAAATCAGGTCCGATCGTGGGGATGCAGCGGACGACGAGCATCACTGCGAAGAGTTACCTGCATGGCACCACCTGACCCCTTCCGGGAGTGCCACCGTAAATAACTTTCCGGTTTCTTCGGTGGTCTGTCCCTTTCACGACTATGCGCTTGATCAGCTAAAACCGCAACAGGTGGTGGCGTCCTGAAACTGGTGAAGATTTCCTCACCACACGGGTGAGCGGAGAGCGAACAATGGTCGCGCAGAGCGATCGGCGAGTTCGGAGATCATATCGGCGAATAGCCGGACGATCTTTTCCCGTTCTTCCGCTCGTGGGCGGCCCGGCGGGGGAGAACCCCACCGGACCGCCCACGGGGAAACCTGACTACGGGGTGGTGGTGATGCGGCCCAGCGCCGGGGGCGCCTGGTTCGGCTGCGCGGTCAGGTACGCCGCGAAGGCGTCCAGGTCGATGCCGCCGCCCGTGATGGCCGTGCCCTCGGTGAAGCCGGGGAAGCCGTCACCGCCGCCCTGGAGGAAGCTGTTGATCGTCACGCGGTAGCTCGCCGCCGGGTCGACCGGCGTACCGCTGATCGCCAGGTTGGAGATCTTCGAGCCGATGGGCGCGGACGTCGACCACGAGTAGCTCAGGTTCGCCGACGGCTGGAGCACGATCTGCCGCGTCGCCGACCACTGCTGCTCCAGGACGGTCTTGAGCTGCGCGCCGGTCAGCGTGACCGTCTGGAGGATGTTGCCGAACGGCTGGACGGTGAACGCCTCGCCGTAGGTGACCACGCCGTTGCCCTCACCCGCGGGCGAGCTGGGGAACGCGAGGTCGGCGCGCACGCCGCCGGGGTTCATCAGCGCGATGACCGCGCCGTTGCCGGTGGTGGCGGCGAGCTGCGAGTCCGCGATCAGGTTGCCCAGCGGCGACTCGCCGGTCGGGGCCTGCGCGCGCGGGATGTCGGCGCTGATCGTGCCGATCTGCCGGTTGGCGATCGGGCCCGACTTCGTCTTCGCCTTGTCGATGACGGCCTGCACGGCCGGGTCCGGCGCGACGTCCTGGGTGACGATCTTGTTCTCGGCCCTGGTCTCCGAGCGGACGACGTCGCGGGTCTTGCGGTCGATCTTCAGGTCGACGACGGACAGCTCACGGCCGAACGCGAGGCCCTCGATGAACGGACGGGGGTTGCCCGCCGGGTCCTTCACCGTGCAGTTGTAGTGCTGGTGGCTGTGGCCGCTGAACACGGCGTCGATCTTCGGGCTGACCTTCTCCGCGATGAGCTGGCCGGGGCCGGGCGTGTTCGTGCAGCCGTTCGGGCCGCCGTTCGCCGCCACCTGGTCGCCCTGGTGCACCAGCAGCACGATCGACTTGATGCCGATCAGGTTCAGCAGGTCCGCGTACCTGTTCGCCGCCTTGACCTCGTCGCCGAACTGGAGCTCCTTGACGCCGTTCGGGTCGACCAGGATCGGCACGTCCTTCAGCGGCATGCCGATGAAGCCGATCGGCACGCCGTCGCGGACCTCCACCCAGAACGGCGGCAGCGCGGGCAGACCGCTGTTCACCTTGGTCACGTTCGCGCCCAGGATCGGGAACTTCGCGCCGGTGTACCGGTCGTTGAACTGGCAGCCGTCCACCGGGTGGCAGCCGCCGTGCTGGATGCGCAGCAGTTCCCGGTAGCCCTCGTCGAACTCGTGGTTGCCCGCCGCGGTCGTGTTCATCCCGACCTTGTTCAGGATGTCGATCGTCGGCTCGTCGTGGAACAGCGCGGACACGATCGGCGACGCGCCGATCAGGTCGCCCTGGCCCACGATCACCGAGTTCTTGACCTGCGCCTGGAGGTTCCTGATGTGGGTCGCGTTGTACGCGGCGCCACCGGCGTTCACCGTGGTGCCGTCGGCCAGCGTCACGCGGCCGGACGAGCCGGTCGGCGGCTCGATGTTGCCGTGCAGGTCGTTGATGCCGATCAGGCGGACGTCCACCGTGCGCTGCGCGCGTTGGGCGTCGACATCAGCCTGAGCCGGGCTGCCGGCGAACGTGATCGCCAGTCCAACCCCGGCGGTCGCCACGAGCGCGGCGGTCCGTCTGAACGAACTCATGTTTCCTCCTGCTTGGCGCCTGAGTAGGCAGGCGCGCTACGGCGGTGGAGTTTGCCTCGCCGCGCGGCCGGAAACCAGTCATCCAGGTGGATCGTCGATGAATGGAGATGTCACGTCCTCGCGGGATTAACCTGGTCGGCGTGACGGATGCCGGGCAGGAGCCGCGTTGGCTCGATCAGGACGAGATGCGCGCGTGGCGCAACTACGTGACCGCGGCGGCGATGCTGGAGGACCGCCTGCACCGCGAGTTGCAGACCGGCCACGGACTGTCGCTGGCCGACTACGAGCTGATGGTTCGGCTCTCCGAACAGCCGGGCGGCTCGATGCGCATGTCCCAGCTCGCCGAGGACGTGGCCTCCTCGAAGAGCCGCGTCTCCCACCAGGTCGCCCGCATGGAGCGCGAAGGCCTCCTGCAACGCCGCGAGTGCGACCAGGACGGCAGGGGCGTGCTGGCCGAACTCACCGACCGCGGCCTGCGCGCCCTCCAGACCGCCGCACCGACCCACGTCAGCGGCGTGCGCGACCACATGATCGACCTGCTGACGTCCGAGGAGCAGGAGGTGTTGGCCAAGGTGTTCGACCGGGTCAAGGCGCACCTGCGGTCGCTCGACGGGTAACCTGGCTCGCGCAGGGAAGCGTGGCAGAGCGGCCGAATGCATCCGCCTTGAAAGCGGAAGATGGGAAACCATCCGGGGGTTCAAATCCCTCCGCTTCCGCAAGTCCGACCAGCACGGACAGGGGCGGCTCACCGCGTGGTGAGCCGCCCCTCGTGCGTCGTCGTCCCATTCGTCGTCCCAATTCGCTTCCCGTTGTGGACCACGGGAAGCCGTTCAGGCGAGCCGCCGACGCGGGAACGTCCGCATGACTCCCGTTCTGGACAGCGAAGGGCTGGCCGAGGCGGTTCTTCGTGATCGTGAACCGACAACCTGGTTGGCCGTGGCGCGTGCCGCTGACGAACGGGTGATCTTCTCACCTCCGACCCCGACGACATGGCCGTGCTCTGCGGTCACCGGCGACGGTCGTGAAGGTGTGACGGCGTCCCAGGACGTGGGACCCGGTCCTCCGCGCTTCGCCCGAATGCACGAGCGCGCCTCCCGTGAGTTGGTGAACGCGATCGCGGCAGGCGTCGTGCGGAACGGGCTCGTGGTCACGTTCACCGTGGGTTTCGGGGACACTGCGGCGATGTCCGACAGGGTTGCCGTGATCGACGTCCACCTGCTCCTCGTCCGCGGTGACGAGGTGCTGCTGTCCAAGCGGCGCGGCAGCTACGGGGACGGGATGTGGCACCTGCCCGCCGGGAAGTTGGAGGCGGGGGAGTCGGTGGCGGCGGCCGCCGTGCGGGAGGCGGGCGAGGAGGTCGGGGTGCGGATCGCGGAGGCCGACCTGCGGCTCGCGCACGTGGTGCACGCGCGGGGTGAAGGGGTGGAGCCGCGCCTCGGTCTGTTCTTCGAGGTGCGGCGGTGGGGTGGTGAGCCGGCCAACCGCGAACCGGACAAGTGCTACGAGGTGGCGTGGTTCCGGCGGGACCGGTTGCCGGACACCGTGATCCCGTACGCGCTCGCGGGCGTTCGGGGGTACCTGGACGGGGTGCCGTTCGGGGTGTTCGGGTGGCAGGTGGAAATCCCGTCGTGAGCGGTGCCACGGGCCGGTCGAGCCGCTAACGTGATCGGCGTTCGCCGACGTCGGACCACGTCCGGGGTCGACTGGTCCGAACGCACCAGCACTCGTCGGTTCCCGTGGGGGGAAGCAATCGTGTCCGTCAGATCGATGGTGTCGGCAGCCCTGGTGCTGCTGCTGGCCGGTACGTCCGCGGGCGTCGCGTCCGCCGAGCCCGCCGAGGGGCGGGCCGACCTCAGGGTGACGATCGCCTACGGCCAGGCCGAGTACCCGCCCGGCGCCGACCTCGCCGCGACGGTGACGGTCGAGAACACCGGCACCGCCACCGCGGAGGGCCTCACGTTCGAGTTCAAGGCGAACTACGAGGTGCCGCCCGAGGAGTACGCGAAGGTCCGGGACCTCAAGCGGCTCGAACCCGGTGGGAAGCACTCCGCCGTCGTGGTCGGCAGGCAGCGCAACACCAACGAGGTCACGGGCACCCTCTTCGCCAGGGTGGACGTCGAGGGCGTCGTCGACCCGACCCCCGCCGACAACGAGTTCACCGCGAAGACCGGCATCGGCCTGGCGCGGGGCGCGGTCAACGGGACCGTCTACGTCGACGCCAACCGCAACGGGAAGGCCGACGAGGGCGAGGGCAGGGCGGGCGTCGAGTTCCACAGCACCGGCGGTTCGCCCGCCGTGTCGCTGGACGCCGTGACCGACGCGCGGGGCCGGTTCTCCTTCCGCAACGTGCCGACCGGCACCCACCGGCTGCGCTTCGGCGGCGCCGACGGGTTCGTGGTGAAGCCGGGCAGCAGCGTGTTCACCGTCGAGTCGGGCGAGGAGACGCTGCTCGAACTGGGCGCCGTCCGCCCGGTGTCCGAGGCGCTGACCGCGAAGCTCGACTTCGACCGGGCCGGCTACGGCAGGTCCGACCGGGTCGGTGTCGACGTCACGCTCACCAACAGGGGCGCGGAGGCGTTGACCGGTGTCGTCGCCGTCTGCCGGTCCGACGAGGACCACCTGCTCCCCGGCACCGGCCCCGGTTGGGCCCCGCTCGCGCCCGGTGGCGGGGGCGTCCGGGTCGGCGCGGGTGAGACCGAGGTCGTCCGGGTCACCGACGTCGTGCCGGACGGCGCGTTCACCGGCGGCGAGGTCGCCGTCCGGTGCGCGTTCGGCGACAACGGCGAGTTCACCGACGGCTACGCCGAAGCGTCCGACCGGGCCGACGTCGTCGGTGCGGTCGGCGACGTCGGGGGCGAGGTCCGGCACGGCGACCAGCCGCTGGCGGGCGTCGCGCTCGTCGTGCTGCGGCCGGGGACGCGGGAACTGCTCGGCCGCGCCACCACGGGCGCCGACGGCCGGTGGGCCGTCGAGGACCTGCCGGTGGGCGAGGTGACCGTGGTCGTCATCGGCCCCTGGAAGGACGCCGTGACGGGCGGCATCGACCACCTCGTCCGGATCAGGGGCGACCGGGAGGCCGTCGTCGACATCTCCGTCGTCCCCGGTCCCCTCGTCGCGGACCCGGACGCCGACCCCGAACTGGCCGCGACCGTCGAGTTCACCGCGGACACCTTCGCGCCGGACGCCGACGCCACGCTCAAGATCACCCTGGTCAACACCTCCGACGCCCCGATGACCGTCGTCGCCCGGTGCGTCGACGGCGGCGACCTGCGCAACGACACCGACGCGTGGGGCGCGCTCGAACTCGACGGCCCCGGCCTCGACCTGGCGCCGGACGAGACGAGGACCGTCGACGTCACCACCCCCGTCCCGCAGGCCGCGCGCGACCGCGGCGAGGTGGTGGTCCGGTGCGCCTTCGGGCCGCGGGTGGGCACGGCGTTCGTCACCGCCGAGGACAGGGCCGCGGTCTCCGGCGTGGTCACCACCTCGCCGACGACCACGACCCCGCCGACGACCACCACGTCCGCCGAGAGCGGCGGTGGGACGCCGGACGAGAACCTCGCCCGCACGGGCGCAGGCGTCATCGGCACCACGCTGCTCGGCGGCCTCGTGCTGGTGCTCGGTCTCGGAGCGGTGCTCCTCGGCCGCCGCAGGGGGAAGGCCGACTGACGGGTGGGGTGGTGTCGCGCGGCGGCGCCACCCCTGCCATGTTTGCGGTGTGCCCGCTCGCGCCACGGACCCCGCCCCGACGCGGCCGACCGCCACCCGGTCCCGGACCGGTGGTGCGCCGCACCGGTCGGAGTGGTGGACTGTCGCCCGTGCCACACATAGGACGTCTCGAAGACCCGGCGGTGCATAGTGCTGGTTTGACCGGACGACCTGGGGAGACGGCGTGACGTCGCTGGAGCCGCTCGAAATGCTCGCCGTGGTGATCGCGGGGGTGTTCGCGGGCGGGATCAACACCGTGGTCGGCTCGGGCACCCTCATCACGTTCCCGGTGCTGCTCGCGGTCGGCTACCCGCCGGTGGTCGCGAACGTCTCGAACAGCCTCGGCCTGGTGCCGGGGTCGCTGAGCGGCGCGTTCGGCTACCGCGAGGAGCTCAAGGGCCAGGCCGCGCGGGTCAAGCGCCTGCTGCCCGCGTCGATCCTGGGCGGGATCGTCGGCGCGATCCTGCTCGTGACGCTGCCGGAGAAGGCGTTCTCGGCGATCGTGCCCGTGCTGATCGTCATCGCGCTGGTGCTCGTCGTCGCGCAGCCGTGGCTGAACCGCAAGCTGGCCGAACGGACGGCGCAACGGCCCGCGGACGGCGGGCTGCTGCTGTGGTTCGGGGTGTTCGCCGGTGGCATCTACGGCGGCTACTTCGGTGCGGCGCAAGGGGTTCTGGTGATGGGCATGATGGGTGTGCTGATCACCGAGCACCTCCAGCGGCTCAACGCGCTGAAGAACGTGCTGACCGCGTTCGTGAACCTGGTCGCGGGCGTGCTGTTCATCTTCATCGCCGACATCGCGTGGACGGCCGTGCTGCTGCTCGCGCTCGGCTCGGTCGTCGGCGGCCAGATCGGCGCGAAGGTCGGCCGCAAGCTGCCGCCGACCGCCCTCCGCGCCGTCATCGTCGTCGTGGGACTCGTCGCGATCGCGAAACTGCTACTGGGCTGACCAGGCCTTCGCGGCGGCCAGGAACGCGTCGTTCTCGTCCGGCTCGCCGATCGTGACCCGCGCGCCGTCACCGGCGAACGCGCGCACGACGACCTTGTGCGCCAGGCAGTGGTCGTTGAACTCCAGCGTCCGCTCGCCCAGCGGCAGCCACACGAAGTTCGCCTGCGTCTCCGGCACCTCGAACCCGGCGTCGAGCAGCGCGCCCCGCACCCGGCCCCGTTCGGCGACGATCGCGCGGCACCGCTCCATCAGCTCGGCCTCGGCGTCGAGCGACGCGATGGCGGCGACCTGCGCGAGCGCGTTCACGGCGAACGGCACGTACACCTTGCGCAGCGCCTCCACGACCGGCTCGGACGCCACGGCGTAGCCGATCCGCAGCCCGGCGAGGCCGTAGGCCTTGGAGAACGTGCGCAGCACGGCCACGTTCGCCCGCCCCCGAGACCACTGCGCCTTGGCGAACTCGACGCCGTCCGGCACGTGCGGGTCGTCGACGAACTCCTTGTAGGCCTCGTCGAGCACGACCAGCACGTCGGCGGGGACCTCCTCGACGAAGGCCTCGAGCTGCTCGGCGCGCACGGCGGTGCCGGTCGGGTTGTTCGGGTTGCACACGAACACCAGACGGGTCCTCGGAGTGATCGCCGCGGCCATCGCGTCCAGGTCCAGCTCGTGCCCACCGGTCAGCGGCACGCGCACCTGCGCGGCGCCCACGACGTGCGTGAGCAGCGGGTAGGCCTCGAACGAGCGCCACGGGAACAGCACCTCGTCGCCGTCGGCGCAGGTGGCCTGGATGAGCTGCTGGCACAGGGTCACGGAACCGCTGCCGGTCGTGACCTGGCCCGCGGGCACGCCGAGCTTGTCGGCGAGCCGTTCGACGAGGTCGGTGCACCCGGTGTCCGGGTAGCGGTTCATCGCGGTCGCCGCCTCGGCGACCGCGCGCACGACGCTGGGCAGCGGACCGGCCGACACCTCGTTGCTGGCGAGCTTGATCGCACCCGGCACGGTCTTGCCGGGGACGTAGGACGGCAGCGCGTCCAGATCGGCGCGGGTTCGCACGGTCATCGGGAAGAACTCCTTCCGGCCAGCACCGGTGCGGGCCTGAGCTGGACGTTATCCCCTCGAACGCGGGGCGGGGGACACTGGTCCGTCTGGTTGGTCACGTTGACGCCCGTTCACCTCAGCGTGGAAGGGTAGGTCCATGACTCAGACCCGGACCGAGACGATCCCGCTCACCGACGGCCGTGACCTGAGGCTGACCGTCGCCGAGCCGGAGAACGCCGTTCGCGGCGGCTTGGTCGTCCTGCACGAGGCCCGCGGCGTGACGGACACCGTGCGCGGCCTCGTCGGCACCCTCGCCGACGAGGGCTGGCTCGTGGTCGCCCCCCACCTCTACCACGACGCGGACGAGGTGGCCGACGGCGACGTGTCGGACCAGGTCAGCAAGCTGTCCGGGGAAGCGGTGCTCGCGGACACCGACGTCGCCTTCGTGTGGCTCGGCGAGCAGGGCGTCCCGGCCGACCGGATGGGCGTGCTGGGCTTCGACCTCGGCGGCGCGGTCGCGATGGTCGTGGCGGGAAGCCGAACCATCGGCGCGGCCGTGACGATCGGCGGCGGCGGCATCCTCACCCCGCTGTCGGACGGCCTCCCGTCGCTGGTGGAGGTGGCCGAGGAGCTGACGTGCCCGTGGCTCGGCCTCTACGGCGACGAGGACGGCGAGATCGCGCTCGCCGACGTGGAGAAGCTGCGCGACGCGGCGGCCTCCGCCGAGGTCGCGACGGACGTCGTGCGGTTCGCGGACTCCAGCCACCGCTTCGACACCTCGCCCGCCGCCAGCGCGGAGGCGTGGCACCGCGCGCTGAACTGGTTCGACTCGCACCTGCGGTAAACCTCTTTCCGGCGGATTGGAACCGGAGGGCGGCACGGGTACATCTAAGGGAGGTGTCCGCGGCAGAGGCGCGGGCACCTGCTGGGCGAGGGGGATAGCCGATGACCGAGGACAACGCCGTGCCGCCGGTGGCGGCGGCGCCGCCGCCGCAACCGAACTTCACCACCGTCGCGCAGGCGGACCTGGTGTCCGCGCACAGCGCGGTCGCGGCCGTCGACCAGGCCGTGGACACCGGCAAGATCGCGCTGGACAAGGGATCGGCCGACGACCTCATCAAGGCCATCGCGGAGGCGCGCGACCGGGTCCAGGACCTCTACGACTCGGTCCGCGACCAGCTCGACATCCCGTTGCAGTTCGGCGACAACTGGGTCGGCCGCTCGATCAGCCGCCGGTTGCGCCAGGTCGCGGTGGGCGACCAGCAGTCGGCGGTGTTCGTGATCCGCGAGTTCATGGACGTGCTGGAGGACGTGGAGACGACCGTCCGGCAGGCGGCGAAGAACACCGATGACCACGACGAGGACATCGCGCACACGATGGGCGGTAAGGGCTGATGCCGGGCGACAAGCAGGACAAACCGCCGAACCCGTACCCGGAGCCGCGGCAGGGGGAGCCGTCGGAGCTGGGTGAGAAGGTCGACTGGATGACCTACTCGCACCAGGAGCTCTACGACATGGTGCACACGGGCGTCGACCTCACCAGCGCCGCGTCGGTCAAGGACGGCTGGACCACCCTCGGCACCACCCTCGCCGAGGTGAAGGACCAGCTCATCAGCGCGGTCTTCGCCTCGTCGAGCGGGTGGGAGGGCGAGTCCGCCGAGAAGGCCCGCGACGGCCTGCTCACCGTGGTGAAGTGGGCGGAGAACACCAGCGACCACGCCACCAACGTCGCCGAGTGCATCAACCTGGAGATCGAGCACGTGGTGACGGCGCGGGAGCAGATGCCGAAGCCCGCGCCCGCCCCCACGCCCGTGGCGCCGGTCGACCAGCTGGTCACACCGACCACGACCCCGGTGGCCCCGGTCAGCCGGATCGCCGTCGACGCGCTGACGCCCGTGGACCCGGCCGACCCCGGTCAGCTGACGACGCGGTCGCCGTTCACCGGCATCGACCAGGTCGGCGCGCCGGTCGTGGCCGAGACCGCGGCCGTCGACGCGGGCCACCGCGCGGCCGCCGACGTGATGGCCGCGTTCCAGCAGGGTTCGTTCGCGGTCGACCAGACCGTGCCCGCGTTCAGCGCGCCGGTGAACCCGGTGGCGGCGCCCGAGGTCCTGCCGGGCACCGGCGGCGCCCCCTCTCCGACGACCCGCGTCGACGGCTCGCCCGTCGTGGTCGCCAACCCGACGACCGGTGCTCCGGTGGCTGGCCGCACGGCGACGTCCAGCGGCAGCGGTCACCGCTCCGGCGGTGGCGGTGCCGGTGGAGGCGGCGGGTACGCCCCCGCGGCCCGCGGCGGCTACTCGGCGGGCGGCTACTCCGGTGCGGGCCAGTCCTCCGGCGGCGGTGGTGCGGGCGGCTCGTCCAGCCCGATCACCCCCGGCGGCTCCAGCGGCGTCATCGGCGGCACCGACTCCCGCGCCTCGTCGGCGCAGACCTCGACCTCCCAGGCCCCCAAGGTCGCGGGCGGCGCGGCCGTGCCGGGCGGCATGATGGGCGCGCCGATGGCCGCGGGTCCCCTGGCGGGCCGCGACGACGAGACGGGCCACCGCCGGGCCCGGTACCTCGAAGAGGACGACAACCTGTTCGGCGTCGACAAGAAGGCCGCGCCGCCGGTGATCGGCACGTGACTGGGGACCCCGTGGTCTTCCGGCTCGCCGCCCAGGAGTTCTTCACCCTGTGGCAGGCGGTGCACGGCGACCGCCAGCCCGTACCGGTGGGCGCCAAGCACTACGGCCGCACCGGAGCCGAGCGGGCCGAGCTGGCGGCGACGTGCTCGCGCACGCTGTCCGCCCGCGGCCTCGGCACGGTCCAGCGGCCCGACGGCGACCTGCACGCGCTGCTGCGCGGGCTGGTCGAGTTCGACGTCGGCCTGGAACTGGTCTTCTCCCGTCGCGGCGAGACGGCGCGCGGCCTGGCCACGGCGGGCTGGCACGGCGCGTTCGTCGCACGGGTCGGCGACCAGGTCCAGCTCGCCTCGTTCCGGCCGACCGCGCTGGCGTCGATCACCGTGTCCACCCTGCCCCCGGCGCCCGCGGGCGCGGGCCGTTCGGTGAACGTCCGCTGGGACGACTACCTGGCGGCGGGCCGGGCAGGCGAGCGCGACGGTGTGGAGGGCTTCCTGGAGGTCCTGCGGTACGCCGGGGTGCGCGAGCCGGAGGCGAACACGCTCGTGCGCGCCGTGACGACCCGCAGCGGCGGCGGTCAGGTCGCCCTGGTCGCCCGCGACCGCTCGGGGCGGGTCCACCCCACCGGCCGGACCCTCTCGTGGATGGACAGCCACGAGGGCCGGTACCTCGTGCGGCAGGACGGCGGCTGGTTCATCCTCGCCCCGGCCGATCCGGGCAGGCTCACGTCCGCGCTGGAGGACCTGGTGGCGGCCGACGGTCGCGTGTGACGAGGTGTGTGGGCGTCCGCTGTGGTTCTGAGCCGTCCGATCGGCTAGGAACGGGGTATGAGCGACACGAACGCCGAGGCCGAACTCCTGTGGCAGCCCGATCCCGACCAGGTCGCGGACACCCGCGTGGCCGCGTTCCGCGACTGGCTGCGGGCTGAGCGCGGACTCGACCTCGCGGACCACGCCGAGCTGTGGGCGTGGTCGACGACCGACCTGGAGGCGTTCTGGGGCGCGGTCGCCGACTTCTTCGACGTCGCCTTCCACACCCCGCCGACCCGCGTCCTGGGGTCGGAGTCGATGCCCGGCGCGCGGTGGTTCCCCGGCGCGACCCTGAACTACGCCGAGCACGCCCTGCGCCCCGGCCCCGGCCGCGCCGACGACGACCTCGCGGTGATCTTCCACCGCGAGGACGGCCTCACCGCGCAGCTCGACTTCGCCACCCTCCGCCGCCGCGTCGCCGCCGCCCGCGCCGGACTGCTGGCACTGGGCGTCACCAGGGGCGACCGCGTCGTGGCGCTCGTGCCCAACTCGCCGGAGGCGCTGATCGCGTTCCTCGCCGCCGCGAGCATCGGCGCCACCTGGTCGTCGTGCTCCCCGGACTTCGGCGCCCGCGCCGTCTCCGACCGCTTCACCCAGATCGAGCCGACCGTGCTGATCGCCGTCGACGGCTACCACTACAACGGCCGCACGTTCGACGTCCGCCCGACCGTGGACGAGTTGCGCGCGGAGATCGGCTCGCTGAAGGCCACGGTGCTCGTCGACTACGTCGGCGGCACGCTGCCCGGCACCGTCGACTGGGCCGCGCTGCTCGCCAAGCACGACGGAGCGCCCCTGGAGTTCGACCCGGTCCCGTTCGACCACCCGCTGTGGGTCCTGTACTCCTCGGGCACCACGGGGCTGCCCAAGGGCATCGTGCAGGGCCACGGCGGCATCGTCGTGGAGCACCTCAAGATGCTCGGCCTGCACGGCGACCTCGGGCCGGGCGACCGCTTCTTCTGGTTCACCACCACCGGCTGGATGATGTGGAACTACGTCATCGCGGGCCTCCTCGTCGGCACCACCGTCGTCCTCTTCGACGGCAGCCCGGCGCACCCCGACCTCAACGTCCTGTGGCACCTCGCCGAGCAGCACCGCGTGACCTACTTCGGCACGTCGGCCCCGTACATCCAGTCGTGCCTCAAGGAGGACCTGCGGCCCGCCGAGCGCTACGACCTCACGGCGCTGCGCGTGGTCGGCTCCACCGGCGCCCCGCTCACCCCGGAGGGCTTCCGCTGGATCGCCTCCGCGCTGGGCGACCACGTCCAGATCGCCAGCGTGTCCGGCGGCACCGACCTGTGCACCGCGTTCGTCTGCGCAGCCCCCGACCTGCCGGTGTGGCTGGGCGAACTGTCCTGCCGCGCCCTCGGCGCCGCTGTCACCGCCTACGACGACCAGGGCCGCGAGGTTGTGGACGAGGTGGGTGAACTGGTCATCACCAGGCCCATGCCGTCCATGCCCCTCTACTTCTGGGGCGACGAGGACGGCAGCCGCCTGCGCGAGGCGTACTTCGACGACTACCCCGGCACCTGGCGGCACGGCGACTGGATCCGCATCACGCCGAGGGGTTCGGCCGTCATCTACGGCCGCAGCGACTCCACCCTCAACCGCGGTGGCGTCCGCATGGGCACCAGCGAGTTCTACCGCGTCGTCGAGTCGCTGCCCGGCGTGGCCGACTCGCTGGTCATCGACACCTCCGGCGCGGCCGAGCCCGACGGCGAACTCCTGTGCTTCCTGGTGCTGGACGACGACACCCTCTCGCCGGAGCTGGAGAAGGCCCTCCGCACCGGCCTGCGCACCAACCTGTCACCGCGCCACGTCCCGGACAGGTTCATCGTCGTCAGCGAGGTCCCCCGCACCCTGAACGGCAAGAAGTGCGAGGTCCCGGTCAAGAAGATCCTCGCCGGAACCCCGCCGGAGCGAGCGGTCAGCCGCGACGCCCTGCGCAATCCGGACTCCCTCCAGCCATTCCTCGACCTCGTCCGGAAGTAGTGGGGGAGACGAAGATCACTAACGGTCTCGACATGTGCCGTTCACCCGCCGTCGCGGGTGGCGGGACTGTCGGTGGCCAACGCCCTGAGCTGCGCTTTCGCTGAATCCGACAGTCGGGCGGAGGTGTTGGAGGGGGCGTTTTGCTCCCCAGGCGAAGGTGTGTGTAATCTATGCGTCGTAGCCGAGGGCTCCGGGAGGCTTCGCCTAGTCTGGTCTATGGCGCCGCACTGCTAATGCGGTTTGGGTTTATCGCCCATCCCGGGTTCAAATCCCGGAGCCTCCGCAACACCCGGTTTCGGCCAGGTGACAACTGAATATACGCGCCCGTAGCTCAACGGATAGAGCATCTGACTACGGATCAGAAGGTTAGGGGTTCGAATCCCTTCGGGCGCACACGCTGATCAGGGCCCCTGTGGAGAATTTTCCGCGGGGGCCCTGATCGTTGTCGGCGACCAACCGCGAACCGATCGGTCCACGGCCTGGGAAGTTGCTCCCAACGGCGCGGCGAAATCTGCGTCACACCCGCCCCGTAACCGAGTCTCGTTCACGTCGGGACGGCGCGAGGAGGCGGGGATGGGGACCGACATGGACTCCAGACAGTGGTTAGCGGCGGGGCGGGTCGACTTAGGGGCACTCAGGCCGTTCGTGGTCCGGTACTGCCGGGCACGGGTGGGGCGGCGGGGGTCGTCGTTCTCGGTGGCCGACGCGGTGGCGCGGGAGGTGTGCGCGGACGTGGTCGAGACGTGGCCGGAGGTCCGCGGGCAGGGGCGGTCGTTCCTGTCGTTCGTGTACGGGACCGCGGTGCGGAGGGTCGCCGCGGTGCCCGGTGCCGGTTCGGGGGTGCCCGCGGCGGAACTGGTGGAACTGCTGCCGGCGCAGCAGCGGGAGATCCTGCTGCTGCGGGTCACGGTCGGGCTCTCGGCCGAGGAGACGGCGGACGCGATCGGGACGACACCCGGTGCGGTGCGGGTGGCCCAGCACCGGGCGTTGAACGAACTCCGGCGCCGGTTGAAGGGCAGGCCGGACCGGGAGAGGGTGTAGGAGTCCCCGAGTGGTGGACCACACCGTCGAACACCGAGGCGCGAACGTGAGAACGTTGTGGCGATCGGTGACATCGGCGGGGGTGTGGAGTGGCTCGTTCCGTGACGATCACCGGCGCTCGGGCCGTGGCGCACCTGTCGGTCGAGGACCTGGTCGAGGTGTTCGCGGCCTACGTGCTGCCGTTCGCGGTGCCGGAGGCCCACTTCTACGTCGGGGGCGCCGTCGGGGTGGACACGGCGGCGCTGGAGTGGTTGGCCGGGCAGACCGAGGCCGCGGTGACGGTGGTGGTGCCGCGGACCGTGCGGGACCAGCCCGACGCGGCCTCGGAGGCGATCGTGCGGTGGCACGGGGCCGGGCGGTTGGCCGAGCTGGTCGAGCTGGACATCGACGAGGTCGGGATCGACGCCTACCTGGCGCGCAACCGGTGGATGGTCGACAAGAGCGACCTGGTGATCGGGTTCCCGAGGTCCGGCGACCAGGGCAGCGGAACGGGCTACACGCTCGGGTACGCGGCCTCGCAGGGCAAGGCGCTGCTCGTCGTGCCGATCTAGCCGCGGCACCGGGGTGTTATTCCGCCCCGTTCGGCCTGGCTGGTGGGATCGTTCGGTCATGCGCAACGAGGAGATCATGCAGCGGGCCATCGGGGTGCTCACGCTGATGCACGGCGGGGACGGGGAGGCGGATGATCTGCGCCTTGCGCTGAAGCTGCTCCAGGAGGACGTGTTCAGCTACTCGGTGGCGGTGCCGGACAGCGCCACCGAGGACGTGGCGGAGTTCGTCCGGCTGGCCCTGGAGCAGGTGATGGCACGGGTGGCGGCGTTCACCGCCGGGCTGACGCTGGGGTTCCAGGCGGTCGCGCACGCGTACGAGGAGAAGTGCGAGGACGCGGACGTGGCGACCGTGCTCCAGCAGTTGGCGCTCCGGCTGGAGTCGCAGGGGGGCGGTGAACGGCCCGCCTAGGGAGGCGGGCCGTTCACCGAGCGCCTAGAGCTTGCGGGCCAGCAGTTCGGCGAAGGCCGCCTGGCCGGCCCTGCTCGGGTGCAGGACCGCGACGGGGCCCTCCTGGCCGGGGGCCAGCGCGTCCAGGCCGCGGTAGTACGGCGTGCCGCCCTGGCAGGCGGAGTGGCCCTCGAACTCGGCGCGCAGGGTGCCGTCGTCGGTGTAGGCGCTGGCGTAGACCGCGTTCACGCCGCGGGCGCGGGCGGCGCGGACGCCGTCGCGGACGGCCCGGTCGACGCCCTGGGAGACGGTCGCCCCCTCGGCGCGTTCCGGCAGGGTGAGGATGCCGTCGCCGCAGATCGGGTCCAGCGGCACGTCGGGCGCGTTGGGGCCGGGGGCGAAGGCGCGGCCGTAGCCGCCGAGGACGACGCGGGCGCGCGGGCTGCGCTGCTTGACGTCGACGAGCAGCGCGGTGAGCTTGGCCGACATCGCGGGCAGCTGGCCGAGGACGAGCTGGGCGCCCGCGCCGGTGCAGTCGGACTGGATGCACAGGCCTGCGTACTCGGCGAAGCCGACGTCGTTGCCGCCCACGGTGAGGAACACCAGATCGGTGGACTTGGACAGCGCGTCCAACTGGGGCGGCTGCTCCTTGAAGGTGGTGCTCAGATCAGCAATCGCGGCACCGCTGCACATCACGTTGGTGAAGTCCACCTGCTTTCCCCGTGAGCGAAGGTCGGCCACCACGACGGCCGCCGCGGAATTCGCGCTGCGGTAGCAGACGCCTTCCGTTCCCGGTTCGTAGTCGCCGGCCCCGGTACCTGCGGCGTAGGAGTCCCCCAAGGCCGCCACCTGCAAGGTTCTCGCTGTTCCGGCGTTGGCCGCCTGCGTGGACGCGAGCGCGAGAGCGCAGGCGAACAGCACTGTGCCGAGCTTTTTCATCGATCTCCCCATTCGCATCGAGCGGAACGGGCGGAGATTAGCACCGGACTTATTCATTCTTCGTCACGAGAAACCAATCAAGACAGTTCCGCCAACACCGAGTCGGTGAACGCGGGCCACGTCTCGATAGCCCATTTCCCGAACGCGCGATCGGCCAGCGCCACGCACGCCGCGCCCGCCACCGGGTCGACCCACAGGAACGTGCCGCTCTGCCCGAAGTGGCCGAACGTCGCGGGCGAGCTGGCCGAGCCCGTCCAGTGCGGCGACTTGCCGTCGCGGACCTCGAACCCGAGGCCCCAGTCGTTCTCGCGCTGGTTGCCGTAGCCGGGCAGCACGCCCGCGAGCCCTGGGAACACGACCGCGGTCGCCTCCCCGACGAGCGCGGCCGACACGAGCTTCGGCGCCTGGAGCTCGGCGGCGAACAGGGACAGGTCGGCCACCGTCGACACCGCCCCCGCGGCGGGGCTGCCGTCCAACGAGGTCGCCCCCATGCCGAGCGGCTGGAACACGGCCTCGGCCAGGTAGTCGCGGAACGCGAAGCCGGTGGCCTCCTCCACGGTCTCCGCCAGCACCTCGAACCCGGTGTTGGAGTAGATCCGGCGGGTGCCCGGCGACGCCTGCGCCGTGCGGCTGTCGAACGCGAGCCCGGACGCGTGGGCGATGAGGTGCCGCAGCGTCGAGCCCTCGGGGCCCGCGGGCTGGTCCCACTCGACCGCCCCCTCCTCCACGGCCACGAGGACGGCGTACGCCACGAGCGGCTTCGTCACGGACGCGAGCGGGAACGGCCGCTCGACCTCGCCGCGGCTGCCCGCGACGCGGCCGTCGGAGGTGACGACCGCCGTCGCCGCGTTGTCTACCGGCCACTCGGACACCGCGCGCAGGCTCTCCATGGCCCCAACGTTAACGTCGTGCCGTGTCGATCCGTGAGTTGATCGTGCTGGGCACCGCCAGCCAGGTCCCGACCCGTGCGCGCAACCACAACGGCTACCTGCTGCGCTGGGACGCCGAGGGCCTGCTGTTCGACCCCGGCGACGGCGCCCAGCGGCAGATGCTGATGGCCGGGGCCGCGGCGAGCGACATCACCCGGATCTGCGTCACGCACTTCCACGGCGACCACTGCCTCGGACTGCCCGGCATCGTGCAGCGGCTGTCGCTGGACAAGGTGACCCGCCCGGTGTTCGCGCACTACCCGGCGTCGGGGCAGCAGTTCTTCGACCGGCTGCGGCACGCCAGCTCGTTCTACGACGTCACGGACGTCCGCCAGGAGCCGGTGTCGGCCGAGGGGGTGATCGCGGAGGGCCCGTTCGGCACGGTCGAAGCCCGCAGGCTCGACCACTCGCTCGACACCTTCGGCTACCGGCTGGTCGAGCCGGACGGGCGGCGGATCCTGCCGGACCGGCTGAAGGAGCACGGGATCTCCGGACCCATGGTCCGAGAACTCCAGGAGAAGGGCGTGCTCGGCGGCGTCGCGCTGGAGCAGGTGAGCGAGCCCCGCCCCGGCCAGCGGTTCGCGTTCGTCATGGACACCCGGCTGTGCGACGGCGTGTACGCGCTCGCGGAGGGGGCCGACATGCTGGTGATCGAGTCGACGTACCTGCACGAGGACGAGCGGCACGCGGTCGACCACGGCCACCTCACCGCGCGGCAGGCCGCGACGGTCGCCGCCGAGTCCGGCGTGCGCAAGCTCGTGCTCACGCACTTCTCCCAGCGCTACCCGGACGCGTCGCGGTTCCACGCGGAGGCGGCCGAGGTGTTCGACGGGGAGATCGTCGTGGCCAGGGACCTGGAGCGGATCCCGGTGCCTAGGCGCGCCTGACCCACTGGTCGCGGACGAGGTCGTCGAGCGCGGACCGCTCCGGCTCCCAGCCGAGCACCCTCCGCAGCCTGCGCGTGTCCGCCCGCAGCTCGGCGACCTCCCCGTCGTTCGCCGGAGCGCGCACCAGCGGCACCGGACGGCCGGTGACCCGCTCGACGGAGGCGACGACGTCCCGCACGCTCGCCGCGGTCGCGCCCACGTTGAACACGTCGTGGGACCCGACCGCGGTCCGCTCCAGCGCCAGCGCGGCGGCGGTCGCGACGTCCTCCACGTGCACGAAGTCGCGCACCGCCGAGCCGTCGCCGAACACCGTCAGCGGGGTGCCGCCCGCCGCGGCGTCGACCGCGCGGGTGATCACGCGGGTGCCGTCGCGGTCGTCGCCGCCCGCGGCGTTGAACAGGCGCAGGGTGGTCGCGCCGATCCGGCCGGACCGGGCGGTCCACGCCACGGCGTCCTCCGCGGCGGCCTTGGAGGCGGCGTAGGGGTTGGCGGGCGCGCGCGGGCAGTCCTCGGGGATCGGCTGCGAGAGAGGGGCTCCGTAGACCGTCCCGGTGGAGACGAACACCACACGGGACCCCTCCGGCAGCGCGGACAGGAGGTTCACCGTGCCGCCCACGTTGACCTCGTAGTGGTGCAGCGGCCTCTCGAACGACTCCCGCACCCGCGCCACCGCCGCGAGGTGCACGACGGCGTCCACGCCGTCAGCCGCTCGCACCAGGGAGTCGCGGTCCCGCAGGTCAGCGCGGGCGGACTCGACCCCGGCCGGGACGTCGGCCTCGTGCGCCAGCGCCCGCACGGCGTGGCCCGCGGCGACCAGGCGGGCGACGACCGCGCCGCCGATGAACCCGGACGCGCCGGTGACCAGGACTCGCATGGCGCCCATTCCAGCAGCCTTCCCCGAACGGGTTTTTGGCCACCGGCCAAAATTGGGGCTAAAGGTATCGATCGGGTGGACCGATGTAACTCAAGTGAGTTACCCCCATCCTGCCGTGCACACCAGCATCGACGGTGCACTGGCCGAGCACGCCGACCTGATGGCCAAGCGCCAGCGGTTCCTGGAGGACGCCGCGGCGATCGTCGCCGCCGCGCCCGCGTCCGAGGACGAACTGTCCACGTTGCACATCGCGTTCCCGAAACCCAAGGGCGCCCGCGCGTTCCTCAACCGGGTTGACCAGGTGCTCCGCGACGCCGCTCGCTGATCTCCGCCGCGAGGAGGGCCGTCGTCGGGACCGCGTCCCACGACCTTCACCCGGTTGTTGCCGGACCGTGCTTCGCCGCCGTGAGGGCGTGCCTCTACAGTGCGGATCACCCGGCGCTCGCCGGTGCTCTCCTCCGCTGCTCATCAAAGCGAGATCTCGGCGATGACTCCTGTCTTCCTCGCGCTCCACGAGCGCCTTCGCACGTTGTTCGGCGACCGCAAGGTCGTGCTCGCCGGGGGGACGCGGCTCAGTAGTCGCGTCTCCGAGCTGAACCAGCTCGGAGCTCGCCACACGCTCGTCCTGTCGACGGACGACCACGCGCCGCTGCACGACTCCGAGGTCTCCCGCTGGGTGCCGCTCGGCATCGCGGGCGGGTTCGTCGCGGTGGAGCAGCGCAGGCTGACCCAGCTCCTCGAACGCCCGAACGCCGAGGTGCGCGCGATCCTCGACGACTTCGACCCGGAGGGCGAGGCGCTGGTCATCAGCACCCCGTACATCTCCACGGCCGAGTTCGCGGGCCGTCCCGTCCTCAACGCCCGCCGCCCCGAGTGGGTCGAGCTGGAGAACAAGACCACGATCGACGCGCTGTGGGACGAGCTGTCCGCGCCGCGCGCCCCGGCCGTGGTGCTGGACCTCGACTTCGAGGCCCTGTGGGTCGCGACCGAGAAGCTGGACCGCGGCGCGGGCGTCGTGTGGTCCGGCGACGGTCCCGCGATCAACGGCGGCGCGAACTTCGTCCGCCGCGTGCGGTCCCGCGAGGAGGCGGCCGACGCCTTCGCGGTGCTCGCGCCCAAGTGCGACTTCGTGCGCGTGATGCCGTTCCTGGAAGGGATCCCGGTCAGCGTGCACGGGATCGTGTTCCCGGACGGCACGGCGGTGCTGCGGCCGATCGAGATGGTCGTCCCGCGCCGCGCGGGCTCGGCGAGGTTCCTCTACGCGGGCTGCGCGTCCTACTACGACCCGCCCGCGTGGATCCGCGACGAGATGCGCAACCTGGCCCGCCGCGTCGGCGAGCGGCTGCGCGAGACGGTCGACTACCGCGGCACGTTCACGCTCGACGGCATCGCGACCGAGGACGGCTTCCTGCCGACCGAGATCAACACCCGCTACGGCGGCGCGATGGTCTGCTTCGAGGACGCCCTGCCGCAGCTGCCGGTGTCGCTCGTCCAGGTCGCCCTGGTGGCCGGGCACGACCTCGGGATCTCGTCCATGGAGTTCGAGGAGCTGCTCGTCGGCGCGGCCGACGGCTTCCGCGCGGGCTCCGTCGGCGCGAACGTCCGCGCGGTCAACCCGACCGAGGTCGTGGAGCGGCCGGTCGTCTTCACCGACTGGTCGTGCCGGTTCGCGCACCCGGAGGAGGCCCCCCAGGCCACCCTGAGGCTGCGCCCGTCGCCGCTGGGAGCCCGCCTGGAGCTGGACTTCCACGCCGAGCAGCTCCCGAACGGCCGCCCGGTCGCCGCCCTCACG
The DNA here is from genome assembly GCF_057122925.1 of Umezawaea sp. NCBI lineage: Bacteria > Bacillati > Actinomycetota > Actinomycetes > Pseudonocardiales > Pseudonocardiaceae > Umezawaea > Umezawaea sp. The sequence goes on from NZ_DBNGPQ010000128.1 coordinate 113,389, forward strand.
GTCGCCGCGTTCGCGCTGGCCGACCAGGAGTGGGGCACGTGCCTCGGCCCGCTGGAGCCCGCGATCCCGATCGAGGACGAGGTCCTCACCTCGGTCGAGCTCGGCGAGGCCGTCACCGCCTAGTAGGACTCCGGGTCCGGCTGGCCCTTCTCGCCGTACGCGGCGAGGAAGGCCAGCCGGTAGCCCATGAGCGCCATGGTGACCGCGCCCGGCTGGTGCGGCGGGTACCCGTCGTCCTCGTAGGCGCGCAACAGGTCCGGGTACTCCTGGGCGGTGCCCAGCAGCGCCCAGTGGTCGGACTCCTCGCCCTGCACGAGGTGGTGGGCGACCGCCGCCGCGTCGACGAGCACGGCGGACGAGTGGTGGCTGGTGCCGTGCGCCATGCCCCACACCACGTGCGCGGTCTGCTTCGGCACGGCCTCCGGCACGGCGGTCGCCAGCGCGACCACGCACGCCACCTCGGCGTTGGCCAGCGACTCGAACACCTTCGGCGCCGCTTTCGCGACGGCGTAACGGGTCTGCGTGATCCAGTCGGGTGACAGCCGGGGGAGTTCGCGGCCGAGGGCGTTCCACCGCCGCCAGGTGCGCTTGCCGTCCTCGGTGAACCCGCACCCCGCCAGGCCGAGCGCGGCCAGCAGGAAGATCAGCCGGTCGCGGACGTCCGGCGCGACCTTGTAGTTCGCGCCCAGCTCGGCCAGGAACGGCACGGCGGAGGCGCTCGCCTCGGACACGGTGTCCTCGGGCAGCAGCCGGGTGACGAGCCCGGCCAGCGACGCCCCGCGGACGGACCGGTCCTCGTCGACCACCCCGCGCAGCAGCTCGTCGACCCCGCGCGCCGACCCGCGCCCGTCCGACAAGTCGTTCCAGGGCACGGCTTCCAGACCACGCAACGGATCCGGCCGTTGCCAGGCGGGCGGCAGCTCCATAGCCGGGAACCTACGGGATGCCGTGTGGACAGCGGCGTCGCCGGGCGGACGGGTCGTCTGCGACAACGGGTGACACCCAGCCGTACGATCACGCACGTGCCGTCGCCCGTAGCCCTCCGCGGCGCCACCTACCGGGTGGCGGACCTGTTCTCCGGAGCCGGTGGGATGAGCCTCGGCTTCCACGCCCACCCCGACTTCGCGGTCGTCGGCGCGGCCGACGCCCAGATCGGCAAGCCGTCCTCGAAGCTGGGTTCGTTGCGCTGCAACGGCACCTACCGGGCGAACATCGGGATCGACCCGCTGGGGTTCGACCTGGCCGCGGTCGACCCCGTCGACGTGCGCGAGGCGTGGGGCCTGCGGCGCGGTGAGCTGGACGTGCTGGTGGCGTGCCCGCCGTGCTCGGGGTTCAGCCGCACCACAGCCGCGAACCACCTGCGCGACGACCCCCGCAACTCCCTCGTCGGCAGGGTGGCGGCGTTCGCGGCCGAGCTGCGCCCGCGCGTGGTCCTGATGGAGAACGCCCGCGAGCTGGTCAAGGGCAGGCAGCGGCACCACCTCGAAGGGCTGGTCGACGAGCTGGAGAAGCTCGGCTACCGGGTCGCCGCCGGGTCGCACCTGCTGTCCCGGTTCGGGCTGCCGCAGCTGCGCGAGCGGGCGCTGGTGGTGGCCGTGGACGCCGGGCTGCCGCTGCGGACGCTGGAGGACGTGTGGGAGGGCTACGAGGTGCGGCCCTCGGCGATCACCGTGCGCCGGGCGATCTCGCGGCTGCCCGCCGTGCCCGCCGGGTACGCCCACCCCAAGGACCCGACGCACGTGTCGCCGTCGTTCCGCCAGGACCGGACGCTGCACCGGATGCTGGCGATCCCCGTGGACGGCGGCTCGTGGGCTGACCTCGTGGGTTCCGAGACGACCGCGGCGCTGCTCAACCCGGCCCAGTTGAAGATCATCGAAACGGGCCGCTGGGGGTCCCACCCGGACGTCTACGGTCGCATGTGGTGGGACGAGCCCGCCCGCACGATCAAGCGCGAGTGCGCCCACGTCGGCAACGGCCGGTACGCGCACCCGCAGCAGCACCGGCTGTGCACCGTGCGCGAGATGGCGCTGCTCCAGGGGTTCCCGAAGCGGTTCCGGTTCGACGTGTCCATCCTGGGCAACGCCTACCGGCACATCGGCGACGCGGTGCCGCCGATGATCGCCTACCAGCTCGCCGGACTGGTCAGGTGGATCCTCAGCGGACACGCGCCCGACGTGGCCGGGCTGTGCCTGCCGGGGACGTCGCTGCGCGCGAGCGACATCCGGGCGACGGCGCGGGCCGAGCTGGTGGCGTGACCAGCGGGTCGGCGCGTGCGCTGCTCCCGCTGGTCCAACCGGGACGCCCGACCGGCGGTGCGGTCGTTCGGCGGATCGCGCGGCCGGGCCGCCGCCCGCCGATCAGATGATCACCATTCGGTAACGGTGTGACCACGGAACGGTCAGTCCTTGACTGTTGAACCTTCATTAACAGGGTTTCACCTGCGAAAACGCTGCGGTGGACCTAGTGGTCTACCGGGTTCGCCCGGTGGTCCGCACTCCGTGAACGCGATCAAGCGGCTGGATTTGATCGTCCACTGTGGAAGGCTGACGTGCGTTTTCGCTGCTCGTGACCATCGCGGCTGGATAGAGTACCCGAAATCGATCGTCTGTAACCCGATCGGATAGTGTTCCCGCGACTCCTGTCGAATCCGCGTGAAGTTCGGGGCCCCTGAGCCCCCTGCAGGACGACAAGATCCCACATTCTTTGTCACCCGATTCGGGCTAGTCAGAGAGCTTGAAGGAGATCCATGACATCCCGGTTGAGCGCTTCGCGCATTGGTGCGGCATTCCTCGGCGCGTCCATCGCCCTGTTGGCGTCGGCGATGCCCGCCGTGGCCGAGGTCCACGTCAAGCCGAAGCCCGCGTGGGACCAGCACGGCGCCGACGTCTACGTCGAAGGCGACGACAGGCTCCTCGACACCAGCCTCATCGGTCTGGAGATCGACGGCACGAACACCAAGGTGCAGGCCTACTGCGTCGAGCTGCCGACCCCGCTCAAGGACGGCCTCCCCCTCAAGGAGGTGCCGTGGGACAAGCACCCCAACCCGAACACGAAGTTCAAGGAGAACGCCGACAAGGTCGCGTGGATCCTCCAGCACGCGTACCCGTTGGTGAACGAGGACGAGCTGAGCAAGGTCGTCGGCAAGGAACTCGACGACGACGAGGCCATCGGCGCGACCCAGGCCGCGATCTGGCACTTCAGCGACGGTGCCAAGCTGGACAAGGGCCGCGTCAAGAACGGCGACGTCATCGCGCTGTACGACTACTTGATCGGTGAGGAGAACACCGGCATCAAGGAGCAGCCGACCCCGACGCTGACCGTCGAGCCCAAGGACAAGGTCGGCGTCCCCGGCGAGCTGATCGGTCCGTTCACCGTCACCACGACGGCGGGCGAGGTCGTCCTCAAGGCCGACCTGCCCGAGGGCGTCGTCCTCGCGGACAAGGACGGCAACCCCCTGGCCGACCCGAAGGCCGGCACCCTCGCGGTGCAGGACGCGGGCACCAAGACCAAGGAGTTCTTCGTCAAGGTCCCGGAGGGCACTCCGGACGGCAAGGCGACGTTCTCCGTCGAGGCGAACGCCGAACTCTCCCAGGGCCGCCTGTTCGTCAGCAGCAACGACCAGCAGCAGACCCAGTCCCTGGTCGTGGCCTTCCCGGCCAAGGTCAGCCTGAAGGCGGGCGGCACCGTGTCCTGGGCGGCGGCCCCGGTCACCACCACCACGCCGCCGTCCACGACGGAGACGACCCCGCCGACCACGACCACGGAGTCGACGCCGGCCACCACGACGCCCGCCCCCACGACGACCACCACCCCGGTCCCCGCGGGCGGCAGCAGCGGTGACCTCGCCAGCACCGGTGCGTCGATCTTCGTGCCGCTGGTCATCGGCATCGTGCTCGTCGGCGGTGGCGCGGGTGCGCTGCTCGTGATGCGTCGCCGCAAGTCCGCTTCCTAGTTCGTCCAGCACGCAGCAGAACGCCCCCGCGAGCACCGCTCGCGGGGGCGTTCTCGTGCGTCGGGGACCCGCTAGCGGCGCCGGACGCCTGCCACGGTGATGTCGCCGTCGGCGACGGCCACGTCCCGCGCCGAGGAGGCACCGGACATCAGCACCCGGACCGGGTCGCGGAAGTCCTCGACCAACTCGATCCGCTGCACCGGCTTCGCCGTCGGGATGACGGTCTCGGCGTCCCACGTGCGTCCCAGCGTGACCCGGTAGGTGTTCACGTTGGGCTTGCCGTCCTCGGTCGCGTAGACCCGCCAGGTCAGCGGGCCCAGCGGTTCCATCTCGCGCACCCGGAGCCCGCGCGCGACCTCCTCCGTGCGCCACCGGAACCCGTCCCACCAGGACAGGTTGTCGCGCAGCGGACCCTTCGCCTCGTCACCGGTGAACCACAGCACGAACGGCTTGCCGAGCGTCGTCCCGACCAGCTGGACGTAGTCCGGCGACTTGACCCCGTTCGGCACCGCCAGCGGCGTCTCGGCGACCTTGAGGTGCGTCTCCTGGTCCACGTCGTCGACCTGCGTGCCCAGGTCGCGACCGCTCGCCGAGTAGAAGTGCAGGTTCCGCGGGTTGAACCAGGTGTAGTAGACGTTGCGGTGGTACCGGTCGTGCAGGTGTCCCTCCGGGCCGCCGCCCGCCAGCGTGTAGACGATCCTCACGCGACCGTCCGGCTCCTGCCGGAGCTGGCCGACGTAGGTCTCGTTCATGTTGTCCGCGCGGTCGGTCGACCCGAGCGCGAACGGGTGCCCCGTCAGCTCCTGCGAGGTCTTCCAGGTGCGACCGTCGTCCTCGGACACGACGTACAGCATCGGCCGGGTGTCGGTCGGGACCGACGGGTCCAGGTCGTGCGACGTCTCGCGGAAGAACACGAAGATCCGGCCGTCGGCCGTGACGAACGGCATCGGGTAGGTGGCGGCGTCCTTCGAGATCACCCGCTCGGACCAGACGCCCTCCGACGAGTGCGGCTCCGGTGCCCGGTTCAGCACCAGTTCCACGTTGTGCCTGCCGCGGAACGAGAGCAGGTGCCCGTCCCGCGCCTGCACGAGCGTCGGGTAGTTGTGGGCGTCGGAGTCGCCGTCGGCGTACTTGACGGGCGTCGACCACACACCGGTGCGGTGGTCGAAGGACTGGGCGTAGTTGTCCTCGTACCGCCCAGCCCAGGAGACGAACGTCCTCTTCGCGACGGCGTCGTACAGGCCGCCCGCGACGGGACGGCGGTCGGTGCGGGCCGCGACCGAGGTGGCCGTGGTGGTCGTCGTGAACTCGGCGGTCCGCTCCGGGGTGGCGTTCGCCGGAGGGGACAGGACCGCGAGCAGCAACAGCAGCGGCGGCGCCGTGAGGCGCGTGAGCCGAAACATCGTGGCGTTCCTCCTGGTGATGGCCGTGGGACACGGCCGACCAGGCGGCGGCGCGGACATCTTCGCACGCGGGGCGGGGGGTGGGTCCAGAGTTGACCGGGCCGCAGTTCGGCATCGGGCGTAGCGTGACCGCCGTCCGTTTGGCAGTGGGGCCCCGGGGCGTGCTCCGGTACCCTTCCCCAGGAGTGCGAAGGAGCACCAGTGAACTTCGATGAGATCAAGAACAAGGCCGCCGAGCTGCTGGAGCAGAACCACGAGAAGGTGGACGACGGCATCGACAAGGCCGCCGAGTTCGCCGCGGGCAGGTTCGGGCACGAGGACCAGATCAAGTCGGTTGCCGAAAAGGCCAAGGACTTCCTTCCGGGTGGGCAGTGAACTCGTTCAACACGGATGAGCGGGTGGCCCCTGCCGGGGAGACCCGCTCTCCTTCCGCGTCCGCACGTCGTCCCGAGATGGTGACCTGGCAGGGCTACCGGGAGCCGAGGCTCGAACAGGTGCGCCTGCTCCTGTCCGACCAGCGGCGCCTGCGCGCGTCCGGTCGCCTCGTGACGGCTGGTCCCGACGAGCAGTTCAGCGCCTCCTTCGAGCTGGGCGTCGGCGAGGAGGGCACGGTCAAGCGGCTGCTCCTGCGCAGCGCCACCGTGGAGGAGGAGAAGCAGATCTCCCTGAGCCGGGGCGCCGACGGCGCCTGGCTCGTCGACACGGGCAAGGGCTCCGAGCGGGCCGAGTTCGACGGCGCGATGGACGTGGACGTCCAGTTCGTCGTGCTGTTCAACTCGATCCCGATCCGGCGGCTCGGGCTGCACCGCGAAGCGGGCGAGGCCGCGCTCCCGGTCGTGCGGGTGTCGCTGCCGGACCTGTCGGTGAACGTGGTCCAGCAGACGTACCGGACGGTCTCGGTCGGCGAGGAGACCTCGGTCGTCCACTTCAGCTCCGGCGACTTCTCGTCCGACCTGGTCGTGGACGCGCAGGGCGTGGTCGTGGACTACCCGCAGGTGTCGCACCGCATCTAGGTCACGCCCGGACGGCGATGGCCAGCCCCTGGCCGACGCCGACGCAGGCGGCGGCGATGCCCAGTCCGCCGCCGCGCGCCCGCAGGTGGCGGCACAGGTCGAACACGACCCTCGGCATCGACGCCCCGAGCGGGTGGCCGTACGCGATGGCGCCACCGTGCACGTTCACCTTCTCCCGGTCGATCTCGGGCAGGTGGTGCAGCACGGACAGCGCCATCGCGGCGAACGCCTCGTTGATCTCCCACAGCGCCACGTCGGCCGCGTCGATCCGGCGCCGGGCGAGCAGCTTCCGGATCGCGCTGACCGGCGCGAGCGTGAACCGCTGCGGCTCGACCGCCGTGACCGCGCTCCCCACGACCTCGCCGAGCGGCTCCAGCCCCAGTTCGGCGGCCACCTCGTCGGTGCCCATCAGCGCCGCCGCGGCCCCGTCGCTCAGCGGCGAGGAGTTGCCCGCGGTGACCGGCCCCCTCTCCGAGAACGCCGAGTGCAGCTTCCGCAGCTTCTCGACGCTGGTGTCCGACCGCACGGACTCGTCGCGGCGGATCGCGGTCCCGTCCGGGCGCTGCACCGGGAACACGAAGCCGTCGTGCACGCCCGCGTCCCACGCGGCCGAGGCCCTGCGGTGCGACCGCAGCGCGAACGCGTCCATCTGCTGCCTGTTGACGCCGAGTTCCCCGGCCACGGTCTCGGCGGCGCGGCCGAGCGGCACGGTCCACGTCGCGGGCATCCTCGGGTTGACCAGCCGCCAGCCCACCGCCGTGGACGCCGTCTCCAGCCGGTCCGCGAACGGCTTCTCCGGCCGGGGCACCACGAACGGCGCGCGCGTCATGCCCTCCACCCCGCCGGCGATCAGCAGGTCCGCGTCGCCCAGCGAGATCGCCCGCGCCGCCTGGACGACCGCCTCGCCGCCGGAGGCGCACAGCCGGTTGACCGTCGCGCCCGGCACGCTCGTCGGCAACCCCGCGAGCAGCGCGGCCATCCGCGCCACGTCGCGGTTCTCCTCACCGGCGCCGTTGGTGTTGCCGTAGAGGACGTCGTCGATCCGGGCCGGGTCCAACCGGTCGCCGTGCCTGCGCATCAGCTCGCTGATCGGCAGCGACGCCAGGTCGTCCACCCGGATGCCCGCCAACCCTCCCCGGTAGCGGCCGAACGGGGTGCGGGCGACGTCGAGGACCAGGGCACGCGACATGCCCCCATCTAACCCCCGGAGGCGGTGGTCGGCTCTTCGTCGCGGGACCGGTCGGACCGCCCGGCTACTCGGCGATGAAGAACGACACGAACGCCGAGGCGGGCCTGGTCGTGCTCTCGGTGCTGAACGCCTTGACCTCGATCATGTGCGGACCGGGGGCCAGGCCGCTGGTGTTGAGCGCGAGCCGCCACCGGCCCGCGACGGCCGGGCCGTCGTCGGTCGTGGGCACGCCGGCCACCTCGTCGCCGTCCAGCCGGATCGTGAACCCGGCCAGCCCCGGCAGCCGCGCGGTCGTGCGCCTGCCCTCCAGGCCGTCCAGCACGACGTCGAGCACCAGCCTGCCCGCCTGGAGCGGTTTGCCGTCGGGCACCGGCTCGCCGCTCGCGTCGAGCACCGTGCCGGTCGCCCTGGCCAGGTCCAGCTCCACGCCGTTCAGCGCCTCGGTCTCGGTGCTCGGCGCGGCGGCGGCGCGCGCGCCCGGCCTCGGCACCAGCTCCAGGTCCACGTGGGTCAGCTGGATCCGCATGGGCCTCGGCGTCACCACGCTGACCACCACCTGCTCGGTGCGCCCCAGCAGCACCAGCGCCTCCCGCGGCAGGTCGGCGACCACCGGGTAGCCGCTCTCCGGACGCCACGCCGTGCCCGGCACGGCGGGCCGCAGCGGCACGACCACCTTCCCGCCGACCAGCGCGGTGAACTCGGGCGCGACCCCGGATCCGTCGGTGTGCACGACGTTCATCCGCAGCAGGCCGCCGAGCACGTCGGGCAGCGGTCGCGCGCCGGGGTCGTCGGCCGTCGGACCGCCCACCTCGACCCGGACGTCCGGCGGGGGCACCAGCGGCGGTGTCGGAGCCGACCGGCCGCCGAAGGCGATCAGGTCCACGTGCACGCGCTCACCGGACGGGCCGACGACGCCGACCAGCGCGGTCGCCTCCGTCCACTGCGGCACCACCTCGCCCTTCGCGACCAGCGCGCCGTCCCGCAGCACCCGCACGCCGTCGCGGCGCAGCACCACCTCCCACCGCTGGCTCACACCGAGGCGCGCGACGGGCACGGGGTGCGGCTGCTCGTCGGTCGGCGCGATCCTCGGCGTCCCCGGCGCCACGAGGACCTGCGCGGTCGTCGTGCCCGCGCTGGACGCGATCCGGGCCCTGACCGCGCCGGGCGGCAGACCGACGGCGTCGACCGCCCGGTCCGCCGCCATCTCCGCCGGGACGCCCGAGACCACGCTGACCGGGCCGGGCACCAGGTCGAGGAACAGCTCACCGTCCACGCCCGGCGCGTCCGTCTCCACCGCGAACCGGCCCAGCTCGTCGGAGTCCGCCAGCGCGAACGGGGTCCGCGAGCGCAGCACCACCGGTGCCGCGGCGCAGTTGCTGCTGATCACCAGCCGCCGCGCGTCGTCGCCCGCGCCGGGGGTGGCGCGGGCGCAGTTCTCCCGCGTGGCCAGCCGCCACCGGGCGGGGTCGGGGGCGTTGGGCTGGTCGAACCGGTCCACCAGCACGTACCTGTCGTCGGTCGAGGTGTCGGTGCGCGGCGTGCCCGACCCGGTCGCGGGCGTCGACCGCTTGCCGAACGAGTCGACCGCGCGCACCTCGACCCGGTACTCCCGCCCGTCCTCCAGGCCGTCGAGCTGGGCGACGGGCTGCGCGACCAGCAGCACGTGGTCGAGCTCCGCCCCACCCCACCGCACCTCGAAGCCGGGGGAGTCGCCTGCCCAGCGCAGTTGCAGCCGCTGGGGCCCGGACCGCACCACGAGGTCCCCCGGCGGCTCGGGTCTCTCCGTCGAGGGGGGCAGCACGACGCCCTGGCCCGCGAACTTCGTCAACGACGTCGGGGGCGGCGGGACCGGCGTCGTCGTCACCGGCGGTCCGGTCAGCCCCGTGGCCCGCAGGACCACGACGGCCCCGCCGAACAGCACGAGACCGGCGGCCACCACGGCGATCCGACGTCGGTCCATGGCGCCAAGCTAGGCCGAGCACCGACCGCGGTCACTAGTCGTTGTCGACCCGAGATCAACGGGTCCGGATCTCGAACGACTGCTGGGTGTCCCTCGGGGAGAGCGACGGGTCCTTCGGCTGCACGCGCGCGGTCACCCGGTGGGCGCCCGGCCGCAGGTCCGCGGTGTCCAGCCAGAACTCGTACCGCCCACCGGCCGACGCCCCGTCCGCGGCGGTCGGCAGCGTGACGATGCGGTCGCCGTCCAGCTCGACCTCGATGCCGGAGGTCTCCGCCACGACGTGGTCGTGGCCCGCGTCCAGCTCGACGACCAGCCGCACCCTGCCGCCCTGCGGGAACGGCGTCGGCGGTGACACGTTGGTCTCGTGCTCCACGCCCAGCTCCGGCTGGGCGACCCGCCGCACCAGCCCGCCGAGGTCGGTGACCCGCGGCAGCCTCCTGGCGGGCGCGTCGACGGCGTCGCGCACCACCACGTTCGCGCTGACCGAGTCGATGTCGGTGGTCGAGGTGAGCCTCAGCTTCGGCGAGTCGCCGATCGCCGGGTCGGGCAGCGGGAAGTCGGCGTAGAGCGTGGTCGACACCGTCGGACCGACGGTGCCCCACGGGAACATCGGCTTGGCCAGCACCTCCCGGTCGCCGAAGCGCACGGTGACCGGCGCGTCGTTGTTGCCGTACACGCCCGCCACGACCCGCAGCGACTCCGCGCCCGCGAACTGCGCCGACGACACGGTCCCCAGCGTCGTCGCGGACGGCTCCCGCTCCGACGGCCCCAGCGGGATGATCGACGTCGACCTCGGGTTCTCCGCACCGCCGCCGACGCCGAACGAGTCGATCGTCGTGCCGCGGGCGTCGCGGAACGCCAGCCGCGCGCGGGCCCTGCTCCACGGCACGGCGGCCGGAGCGGCGGCCAGCACCTCGCCGTCGCGCACCGCGACCACCGCGTCCTGGAGGATCCGCAGCTCCCACCGGTGCCGCACGCCGGTCGACGGCACGATCGACCGCCCGCTCACCGGCACGACCCGCGACGTCGTCGGCACGTCGACGCCCTTGTCGAAGCTCGCGCCGAAGGGGTTGACGTGCATGACGATCGCGCCCGGCGGGATCTGCGTCGGCGCCGACACGCTGTCGTACATGCCCAGCCACGGCAGGTCGTCGTACGGCTCGGGCAGGAGCGTGATCGCCACCTCCTGGTTGAGGCCGTTCGGATCCGTGCCGGGACCGTCCATCGTCAGCATCACGCGACCGCGCTCGCCGTCGTTGTCCGGCTGCGGCTCCGTCAGCACGAGCGTCATGTTCGACTGCATCTCGGCGTTGTCGCAGGTGATCTCCACCCGCTTCACGCCGGGCAGCGACCGCAGCCCGAGGCAGTCGTCGTCGCCGAGCACGCGCCACCGGTGCGACGACAGGGCAGCCTGCCCGTCGAAGTGGTCGACCGGCGCCACCAGGTGGTCGGCCCAGGCCTCGTTGTAGAGCAGCCGCGGCACGGCCCTCATGCTCGTCGGGGCCGACCGGTGGCCCTCGGCGTCGACCGCCCGCACCTCGACGGTGACCTCGTCGTTCGCGGGCAGGCCGGTCACCTCGGTCTCCGGCACCACCACCAGCCGCACCTGGTCGTGCCAGCGCACCTCGTAGCCGTAGCCCACCGTCGGCGTCCACATGGCGCGGATGCTGGTGATGTCCAGCGCCGTCAGCTTCAGGTTGGACGGCGCCGCCAGCGACTGCCTCTCCGCCCGGTACTCGACCCGGTCGTCGACGAACCGGGTCAGGGTGATCGGGTCGGTCGACGTCACCTGCGGCGGCGGAGCCTCCACCCGCAGCACGGCGACGGCCCCCACGAGCAGGGCCAACCCTCCGACGACGGCGATCAGCCTGCGGCGCTCCACACCGCCGACCCTACGAGGTCCGCGCCCTCGCGGTCGCGCCCTCCAGCGAAACGATACGGCCGCCCCGCGCCCCGAGCGCCCGCAGAGCTTCGGCCACGCCCGCGGAACCGAGGTCGATCGTCACGTCGGTCCGCTCCGCGACCCGCTGCGCGTCCAGCGCCGTCCTGGCCCGGTGGCCCGCGTCGATGGTCTTCGCGAGCCCGCCAGTGGACGCCAGCGACCCCCGCGCGGCGCCGAGCCTGCCGAGCGCGTCGTCGACGGCGTCCAGGAGCGCGGTCCGGTTGCCCTCGCACATGGCGCGCACCAGTTCCGGCCGCGTCCCGGCGACCCTGGTGCCGTCGGTGAACGACCCCGCCGCCAGCGCCAGCGCCAGCGGACCGCCGTCGGCGCCCACCGCGGCCAGCACGGCCGCGAGGATGTGCGGCAGGTGCGAGATCCGCCCGACCGCCGAGTCGTGCTCGGCGGCGCTCGTCGGCACCACGTGGGCCCCGGTCGCGAGCGCCAGCGCCACGACCTCGCGCAGCACGGCCGGGTCCGACCCGTCCTCCGCCGCGACCACCCAGGCCGCCCCCTCGAACAGCGAGGCGGACCCGGCGGCCCAGCCGGAGGCGGACGTGCCCGCCATCGGGTGCCCGCCCACGTACCGGGCGCCGGGGACCAGCCCGCGGACCGCGTCGGCGACGGGCTCCTTGACGCTCACCACGTCGGTCAGCCTCGCGGTGGGGGCGAGGGCGGCGACCCGCCGCAGCACCTCGTCGACGGCGGGCAGCGGCACGGCCAGCACCACCAGCGCGTCGGCCGCGACGGCCCGGCGCAGCGCCTCGTCCGGGTCGGCCGCGACGTCGAAGCCGTCCGCTCCGGCGGCCTCCGCGTCGGCGGCGGACGTCGTGGCCCCCCACGCCGTCCACCCAGCGGCGGTGGCGGCGCGCAGCACCGAACCACCGATCAACCCCAGTCCGAGCACGCACAGATCAGGCACGCGGCACATCCTGCCGGCGTCGACCGCCACCGCCCACCGGGCGCACGTCCTCAGCGCAGCGCGTCCAGCGCGAACGCGGTGTGCAGGACGACCCCGTGCACCATGGCGTCGTCGTCGAACAGCACCCGGTTGGAGTGGTTCGCCTCCGCCACGGCGAGGTCGACGCCGGGCGGGCAGGCCCCGAGGAACGCCATGGCGCCGGGCACCCGCTCCAGCACGTAGGAGAAGTCCTCCGCGCCCATCAGCGGGTCGAGCATGGGTTCGGCCCACGCGGGCCCGATGGCCCTCGCGGCCAGGTCGAGGACGTGCGGGCCGACGACGTCGTCGTTCACCGTGACCGGGTAGCCGGGGACGACCTCGACGGTCGCGGTGCACCCGTGCGCGGCGGCCACGTGCTCGCACACCTGCCGGAGCTCCTGGTGCACCAACGTCCTCGTGGCCGCCGAGAGCGTGCGGACGGTGCCCTCCAGCAGCGCCGTCTCGGGGATGATGTTGGTGGTGGTGCCCGCCCTCAGGTGGGCGATCGTGACGACGGCGGGCTCGTGCACGCTGACCCGCCTGGCGACCATCGTCTGGAGCGCCCCCACCATCGCGGCGGTCGGCGGGACGGGGTCGATCGCGTCGTGCGGCATCCCGCCGTGCCCGCCGCGGCCCGTCACGGTCACGTGGAAGGTGTCGGCGGACGCCATGATCGGGCCGGGCCTGCACGTGACGACCCCGGACCGCAGCGTCGACGTGATGTGGACGGCCAGCGCCTTCTCGACGCGCGGACCCGCGACGTCGAGCAGGCCCTCCTCCAGCATGAAGCGGGCCCCGTGCTGGCCCTCCTCGCCCGGCTGGAACATGAACACGACCCGGCCCGCCAGCTCCGCCCGCCGCTCGCACAGCAGCCGCGCCGCCGACGCGAGCATGGCGACGTGCGTGTCGTGGCCGCACGCGTGCATCGTGCCGTCCACTTCGGACGCGTAGTCGAGCCCGGTGTCCTCCTGGAGCGGCAGGGCGTCCATGTCGCCGCGCAGCAGCACCGAGGGACCGGGCTTCCCGCCCTCCAGCACGGCCACCACGGCGCTGGTCCGCTCGCCCAAGGTGATCTTGAGGGGGAGGTCGGCCAGCGCCTCCAGGACGGCGGCGCGCGTCACCGGGAGGTCGAGGCCCTGCTCGGGGTGGCGGTGCACCTGCCTGCGCAGCGCGACCGTCCTGGGCTGCACGGCCCGAGCCGCGTCGAGCAGTCCGGCGAAGCGGGGATCCACAGTTGTGCTCATGGGTCGATACTGACATCGGACGAGCCCTCGGCGCTGCTCCCGGAGGCCCCGTGCTACCGGGTGCGCCCGCTGCCCCCTACGGTGTGCTCATGGCAGAGCAGGAGCCGGTCAACGGCTTCGCCGTCGCGGTCGTCCGGGAGGACGGCCGCTGGCGGTGCAGCACGATGGACAGCTCAGCGCTGTCCGAACTGGACGCGGCTATCACCGAGCTGCGCCAACTCCGCTCGACCGGAGCGGCCTTCGGCCTGCTCGCCGTCGACGACGAGTTCTTCATCATCCTCCGACCGGTGCCGGGCGGGGTGTCCCTGCTGCTCTCCGACGCGGCGGCGGCCCTCGACTACGACATCGCCGCGGACGTCCTCGACCTCCTGCGGGTCGACCCGCCGGACGAGGAGGACGAGGAGCTGTGGCCCGAGGGCGACCTCGGCGTCCTGACCGACCTCGGGATGCCGAAGCACGAGATGCAGATCGTCGTGGACGAGGTCGACCTCTACCCCGACGAGCAGCTCCAGATGATCGCGCAGCGCTGCGGCTTCGCCGACGAGTTCACGAAGCTGCTCGACAAGATCCAGGCGTGACCCCTTCGCCCGAGGACATGGTGCGCGCGGCGCTGGCCGCCGCGCGCCGGGCCCCGGCGACCGGTGACGTCCCGATCGGCGCCGCCGTGTTCGGCCCGGACGGCGCCGCGCTCGCCGCGGCGTGCAACGCCCGAGAGGCGACCGGCGACCCGACCGCGCACGCCGAGGTGCTCGCCCTCCGAGCCGCCGCGGCCGTCCACGGCGACGGCTGGCGGCTGGCGGGCTGCACCCTGGCGGTCACCGTGGAGCCGTGCACCATGTGCGCGGGCGCCCTCGTGCTCGCACGGGTCGACAGGGTCGTGTTCGGCGCCTGGGAGCCCCGCACCGGCGCCGTGGGCTCCCTGTGGGACGTCGTCCGCGACCGCAGGCTCAACCACCGGCCCGAGGTCCGCGGCGGCGTCCTGGAGACCGAGTGCGCCTCCCTGCTGGCCGACTTCTTCGGCGATCACCGCATCGTGTGATCGTCCGCACGGTTCGCGCGCGTCCGTTCGGGGTAGTCCGAGGGCATGAGCATCGTGGACAAGGCCAAGGACAAGGCGCAGCAGCTGATCGGCGAGGTCAAGGAGAAGGTCGGCGAGAAGACCGACAACCAGTCCCTCCGGGTCGAGGGACAGGCCGACCAGGTCGAGGGCCACGCCAAGGAAACCGGCCACGACCTGCGGGATCACACCGCGGACGGCGTCGCGGGCCTCAAGGACAAGTTCAACAGGTAACCCGCTCGACGGCCCCGGACACCCGTCTTGTACTGTTCTTAGCGGTGGCGTGTCCGAGCGGCCGAAGGAGCACGCCTCGAAAGCGTGTGAGGTGAAAGCCTCCGTGGGTTCAAATCCCACCGCCACCGCTGGTCGAAGGGCCCCGCACCTCACGAGGTGCGGGGCCCTTCGCGTTCCACCGCTCAGCGCACGGTCCGGCGCCGCTGCGGGGGCCGTCGCCGGATCACCGCTCCAACCGCACCGGCAGCGACCTGAGGCCGCGGAACAGCGGTGAGCGCTGCCAGGCGAGGTCGTCCGAGGCCAGCTCCCACGTGGGGAAGTGGTCGAGCAGGGCGGTGAAGGCCACCTCGCCCTCCAGACGGGCCAGCTGGGCGCCCAGGCAGAAGTGGACGCCGTGGCCGAACGCCAGGTGACCGCCCGTTCTGGTCGGGTCGAAGGTGTTCGGGCGGTCGAAGCGGGCCGGGTCGCGGTCGGCCGCCGCCAGTGCGACGAGCACCACCTGCCGCTCGGGGATCAGCACGTCGCCGATCCGCACGGGCTCGGAGGTGTAGCGCGGGGTGGCGGTGGTGAGCGGGCCGTCGAAGCGCAGGACCTCCTCCACGACGCCCGGCAGGCGGGAGCGGTCCGCGCGCAGCGCCGCCAGCTCGTCGGGGTTCCGCAGCAGCGTGAGGACGCCCGTGGAGATCAGGTTGACGGTCGTCTCGTACCCGGCGGTCAGCACCAGCAGCGCGGTGGAGACCAGTTCCCGGTCGTCCAGCCCCGAACCGACGAGCGCGCCGAGCAGGTCGTCGGCCGGGGTGGCCCGCTTGGCCCCGACCAGGCCGCGGAAGTAGTCGGTCATCGCCAGCTCCGCGGCCTCCTGGGCCGCGTCGTGGCTCTCGGCCGACAGCACGGCGCCCCAGGCGCGGAGGTCGGCGCGGTCGGCCTCCGGAACGCCGAGCAGGTCGCAGACCACCAGGAAGGGCAGGGGCAGCGCGAAGTCGGCGACCAGGTCGACCTCGCCCGCCAGCCCGGCCAGCAGCCCGTCGGTGAGCGCTTCGACCCCCGGTCGCAGCGCCTCGACCCGCCGTGCGGTGAACGGCCTGGTCAACGGCTTGCGGAGCCGGGTGTGGTCGGCCCCGTCGCTGTTGAGCACGTGGAACAGCGGCGGCTCGTCGGGCGGGGTGAAGCGCTTGCGCAGCCGCGGGTCGGACAGGGCGGCCCTGGACTCGGCGTAGCCGGTGACGATCCACACCGCCCGGCCCGCCGGATCGGTGATCCTCTCCACCGGCGCCCGCGACCTCGACCGGGCCAGGACCGGGTGCGGGTCGGCGTAGTACTGCTCGCTGAAGAACATGGTCTCCCCCCTCGAACCGATGTTCTCGCCATCGGGGGGCGGGGGCCAGCAGGTCCGCCGAGGGCGGACACGGCACGAGGCGCCTGCGACCTCGTCAGGTCGCAGGCGCCTCGTGCTTGATCCGCTGTGTGGTGCCGGCGCTGGGAGGGCCACCGGCTCGCACCCTCGTGATCAGCCTAGCGCATCTTCGAACACACGTTCGAGTGATCCTGTCACCTTTTGGTTGCAGGCAGGACCGCGAAGCGTGAGCCGACCCTACCTATCCACGCCTGCGGGCAGTTCGTTACGGGAGATGTCAACCTCGCGATGGGCTGGTTAACCGTTAGTAACTAAGCCTTCCTTCGTTCACTCGATCCGGGGAGGATCTGCGGACCCGCCAACATCCGGAGGACGTTTTGAGACCATCACTGCCCCGCGTCGGACTGGCGGTCACAGCCGCCACGGCCGTGACGCTGGCCGTGGCGCTGCCGGTCACCGCGAACGCCGCGCCGAGCCCGGACGCGCTCATCGCCGAGGTGTACGGCGGCGGAGGCAACTCCGGCGCGACTCTCACCCAGGACTTCGTCGAACTGGCCAACAAGGGCGCGGCGCCGGTCTCCGTGGACGGCTGGAGCGTGCAGTACCTGCCCGCGAGCGCCAGCGCGTCCAGCACGTGGCAGGCCACCCCGCTGGCGGGCTCCATCGCCGCGGGCGGGCGCTTCCTCGTCGGCGAGGCGAAGGGCACCGGCGGCACGGTCGAGCTGCCGACCACCGACGCCACCGGCACGATCGCCATGTCCGGCACCGGCGGCACGATCGCGCTCGTCTCCGGCACCACCGCGCTGACGTGCAAGACCGCCGCCGCCTGCGCGGCCGACCCGAGCGTGAAGGACCTGGTCGGCTACGGCACCGCGACCGTCGTCCGCGAGGGCGCGCCCACCGGCAACCTCGGCAGCACGACGTCCGCCGCCCGCGGCACGGCGCTGCCCGACACCGACGACAACGCCGCCGACCTCACCGTCGGCGCGCCGACCCCGGTCAACAGCAAGGGCCAGACGCCCGGCGGGGGCGACCCCGACCCGGAGCCCGACCCCGACCCCGTGCCCGGCGACAAGCGCATCCACGACATCCAGGGCTCCGGCCGGGTGTCGGCGCTGGTCGGCCGGCAGGTCACCGGCGTGCCCGGCGTCGTCACGGGCACCCGCACGTCCGGCGACCGCGGTTTCTGGATCCAGGACCCGCTGGCCGACGGCGACGCGCGCACGAGCGAGGGCGTCTTCGTCTACACCAACGCCGTCCCGTTCACCGTCGTGCCCGGCGACTCCGTGCTGGTCAGCGGCACCGTGGCCGAGTACCGGCCCGGCGGCGACACCGGCACCAACCAGACGCTGACCGAGATCGCCACGCCCACGCGGATCTTCGTCGTGTCGCGGGGCAACCCGGTCCCGGCCCCCGAGGTGATCACGCCGACGTCCATCCCCGAGGCCTACGCCCCGGACGCGGGCGGCGCGACCATCGAGACCCTCCCGCTCGACCCGGCGAAGTACGCGCTCGACTTCCTGGAGTCCCGCGAGGGCCAGCTCCTCCAGGTCGACGACACCCGCTTCACCGGCCCCGTCAACGAGTTCGGCGAGGGCTTCATCACCACGAAGCCGCAGCAGAACCCGGCGGCCCGCGGCGGCACCGTCTACCTCGGCTACGACAAGCCGAACAGCGGTCGCCTGAAGGTCAAGGCGGGCAGCGCGGCGCTGCCAGGGGCCAACGTCGGCGACGTGCTCAAGGGCGCGACCGTCGGCGCGCTGGAGTACACGAACTTCGGCGGCTACACGCTGGCCACCCACTCGCTGGGCACCTACACCCCCGGCGGCACCACGCCCGAGGTCGTCGGGGGTCAGAAGCAGAGCGAGCTGTCCGTCGCCACGTACAACGTGGAGAACCTGGCGCCCGGCAACCCGCAGGCGAAGTTCGACCGGCTCGCGGCGGCGGTCGTGACCAACCTCAAGAGCCCGGACGTCCTGGTGCTGGAGGAGATCCAGGACAACAACGGAGCCACCGACGACGGCACGGTCGCGGCCGACGTGACGCTGGCGAAGTTCGCCGACGCCATCGCCGCGGCGGGCGGCCCGCGCTACCAGTCGCGGCAGATCGACCCCGGCAACAAGACCGACGGCGGCGAGCCGGGCGGCAACATCCGGGTCGCGTTCCTGTTCAACCCGGCGCGGGTCTCGTTCGTGGACAAGCCCGGCGGCGACGCGACCACCCCGGTCGCCGTCGTGAAGGACAGGGGCCGCGCGGCCCTGTCCGTCTCGCCCGGCCGCGTCGACCCCACCAACCCGGCGTGGAACAGCAGCCGCAAGCCGCTCGCGGGCCAGTTCACCTTCCGCGGGCGCACCGTGTTCGTGGTCGCCAACCACTTCAACTCCAAGGGCGGCGACCAGGCGATGCACGGCCGCTTCCAGCCGCCCGCCCGCGGCTCCGAGGTGCAGCGGCTGGCGCAGGCCACGTCGCTGCGCGCGTTCGTCGACCAGGTGCAGGCGATCGACAGGGGCGCGAACGTCGTGCTCGCCGGTGACATCAACGACTACCAGTTCTCGCCCGCGCTCCAGACGCTGACCGCGGGAGGGGCCGTCGTGGACCTCATCGAGACGCTGCCGCCCCTGGAGCGCTACAGCTACGTGTTCGAGGGCAACGCCCAGGTGCTCGACCACCTGCTGATCAGCAAGAACATCAAGCGCTACGACTACGACGTGGTGCACATCAACGCCGAGTTCGCCGACCAGGCGAGCGACCACGACCCGCAGGTCGTGAAGGTGCGGCCCAGCACGGGCCACCCGGTCGTCGACGAGGTGGTGTTCCTCGTCGAGGACCTGCTGGAGCGGCTCCACCGGGTCTGACGCGCGGCACGGAGGACGGGGCCCGCCCGGGCGGGCCCCGTTCGCGTCTCAGGAGCCCGTGGCCCCGGTGGACCCCCCGCTGCTCGCGACCACCGCGGCGGCCGTGACGGCTGCTTGGACGGCCCGCACCGCCCTCCTCACGGCCACGCCCGACCAGTCACCCTCGCTGATCTCGCCCGCCCGCGCCTTGAGCGCCTTCCTGTCGCCCTGCACGACCTTGGGCACCACGCCGATGGCGTGCAGCAGGGCGATCAGCGCGCCCGCCCGCTCCGTCGCCCGCTCGCCGCCGACCAGCGCCGCCGTCAGGTCCGCCCGCACGGAGTCCTCGTGCGCCGAGTCGACCGCGGGCCACGTCCTGCGCGGGAACAGCCCGAGCACCCTGTCCTTGTCCTGCCGGATCAGCCCGCGCCCCGCGAGCGCCTCCAGCACGGTCTCGCGCACGTTCTTCGTCATCACCTCGACCGCGCGCTGCGGCTTGGCGGGGGCCTTCTCCGCCAACCGGGCCAGCCCGGCCTCCAGCACCGGCTCGTCGAGCAGGGCGGTGTCCATCACGTGCAGCTTCCCGCCCTCCTCCGCGACCCGTCCCGCGTTGACCAGGTCCACCAGGACCGCGCCCGCGAGGGCGTGGTCGGTGGACGTGCCGTCGGTGATCAGGCGACCGGTGTCGTCGTCAAGGAGGAGGAGCAGCAGGTCCTCGGCAAGAGTCGGCATGGATCGACGCTAGCGCAGGGAACGGCGGCCCGGACCCGGAAAGGGCGGCGGGCCGCCGGAACGGGTCAGCAGGACTTCCAAGCCAATTCGTAGGTGGCGCTGACCCGGCCGTTGGTCGAATCCATCGCCATGAAGCTGAACGCCTGCGCGGCCGAAGTGCCGCGGTCGACACGCAGTTCCGAATTGATGTTCAGGTTGCGATTATCGCCGCACGGCAGGTACACGATGTCACCGTTCGCGGAACTGTCGGACGTCTGCCAATCGTCGCTGAACGGCCCGGAGAACACGTGGCTCCGCCGGGTCGTCTGCGACTGGCCGGAGAAGTAGTAGCTCGCCCGCTGCGTGCCCTTCGCGCCCGCCGCGAGGCTGGCGAAGCCCCGGTAGGTGATCCGCGAGATGCCGTAGCTCAGCCCCTCGGCGTTGTTCACCCGCAGGCTGATCTGGCAGTTCTTCCGGAAGTCCGTCGGGCTCGCGCCCGGTCCGCTCTGCGCGAGGAAGTCGCTGAAGCTCACCCGGAACGACCTGCCGTCCGTGGAGGGCGCCACCGACGCCGTGCCCGCCGGACAACCGGAACCGTTCACCGTGACCACGTCCACGGTGATGTTCGGAGCGAATTCCGCGACGTTCGGTGGAATGATCACCGATAAGAGCAGAGCCGAGACCGTCGTCATCGTACCCAGCATGGTGGACCTTTCTTGTCCCTGCTGTTCGAATGGCGGCGGGGGCGAATATATCGTCGCCGCGAACGTCGATCTGCCGCCGGACGGGTGACCACTGAACAGGGGACGCGGGGTCGCGGTGCCGCCTCGGGGGCCCGGTCACCCGACGACCACCGGGGTTCGCGCCCCGGCCCCGACCTGGCGGACCACGGGGCCCTCAGACGACTGAGGCCCGGACACGGTGAAGTGTCCGGGCCTCAGTCCTTGGCGCGGAGGATACGGGATTTGAACCCGTGAGGGGGTTAACCCAACACGATTTCCAGTCGTGCGCACTAGGCCACTATGCGAATCCTCCGTGGTCCAGCCTAGCGGACCCCCTCGGCTCCAACCAAAACGGGGTCGACGCGGCGGACGCGGATCGCGACCGGCTACACTTGCGTCGGACCTCGTGCGGTACTCATCTCGCGAATCTCCCCAGGGCCGGAAGGCAGCAAGGATAAGCGGGCTCTGGTAGGTGCACGGGGTCCCCTTTTTTTGCCCTGGTCGCAGCGGCTCCGCTCCCAGGCCGTCGGACACCGTCGTACCTCACCGGTAGGGTCTGCAACCGTGGCGCTCGCCCTATACCGCAAGTACCGACCGGCCACCTTCGCCGAGGTGGTCGGGCAGGAGCACGTCACCGATCCGCTGCGCATCGCGCTCGGTGCGGGCCGCATCAACCACGCCTACCTGTTCTCCGGGCCCCGTGGCTGCGGCAAGACGTCCAGTGCCCGGATCCTCGCGCGCTCGCTGAACTGCGTGCAGGGCCCGACGCCCGACCCCTGCGGGGTGTGCGAGTCCTGCGTGGCCCTCGCCCCCAACGGCCCCGGCTCCCTCGACGTCACCGAGATGGACGCGGCCAGCCACAACGGCGTCGACGACGCCCGCGAGCTGCGCGACCGGGCCCACTTCGCGCCGGTCAGCTCGCGGTACCGCGTCTTCATCATCGACGAGGCGCACATGGTCACCACGCAGGGCTTCAACGCCCTGCTGAAGGTGGTCGAGGAGCCGCCGGAGTTCCTGGTCTTCGTCT